>CAZTFD010000026.1:8609-13463 GCA_964612225.1 uncultured Thermoplasmata archaeon
AGTGCTCAGGAGTGCCAAAGAGGGGGAGCTATGCCTGCATGACGCGCTCACGGGGGACGGCGTCACGACTATTGTCGCAAGCAGCTGCGGCTTGAAGGCGAGGACGACCGGATAGTTGTCCTTCGCTACCGTACCGCCGTCGATCTGGTAGGGCACGTCTACGATGCCGTCGGAGTCGACGTCAGGGGCGATCCAGTCGGACCAGTGATTGCCTCTCGATGTGGCGTTCCAGAAGTCGCTCGTCCCGTCATCGTATGCCTGGACATGGAGGGAGCTATGAACCGATGTCGCCCCGTTATTGTCATTGAAATCATTGTCGTATATTCGGTTTCCGCTCGAGCCATGGATCCAGACGGCGAAGTAAGCGTTGGCGTAGATGCTGTTGTTGTTGATGATGTTGCCGTTGGATGATACCATGAACAATCCGGGATAGTTGCGGGCGATCGAGTTGTTGGAGATCGCATTTGCGCCGGATCCGACGAGCCATACGCCAGCGTGGTTCTCCGAGATACTGTTCCCTGACAGGGCGTTCCCGTTCGAGGAGTCCAGATAGATGCCCATGTAGTTCTTCGAAACAGTGTTGTCCATGATCACAACGCCCTGGGACTCATACGAGTAGATACCTGCCCATGAATTCGAGATCATGACATTGTCCATCACGATCCCGTTGGTCACGTTGTTCAGGACGAGTCCAGAGTCAGGCGAGTACTTCCATTGGAAGAGCCCACCAGAAGCGTTGCTCAGGTAGTTGTCGCTCACGATGAAGTGGTCCGTGGTGTTACCAATGTAGATCCCGTAACCGTATCCCGTACCGTCGATGCTCATGTCTTGAATCATCCACGGCGAGAGTGCCGAACCATCGCCTGATGATACTCCGTGGGCAGCGTCGAAGTCAGCGTTGGAGTCTATCCTGATCGGTGCGTGAACCGAATAGACTGCAGCCACGCCGATTGCCTGAGCGTTCACCTGCGGCAATGCATTAGGGACTGCGATGTCTGGAATCGTCTGCGACAGTGCCACCGGGGGTGCTGCTTGCGGCGCAGCGGCCGGAGCCGCCAACACCGTAACAATGCCCGATCCAGTGTCCACGACTACGACGTTCGATGGGGTGGAGTTGACGGACAATGTCGGGAAGCCGACGCTGGTGGCGTACACGGCCGTGTCGCCGACGACTTTGTTCGCAAGGACCCTGTAGCTGTAGACAGTCCCATCGGCCACGACGGTATCATCGTAGTACATAAGCGTGCCTGTTGTCGGTCCCGTCGTCTCCAACGGGGATGCAATCTCCGCGATGGTCGCCCATGGCGATGATGCTGTGCTCCTCTGTACGATGTAACCTGTCTCTGAGATCGAACCATCTGTCCATGATAGATTCACGATCGCGCCGGACAGACTGCCTCCGAGTCCCTGGGGTGCGTACGGCGGTACAGCCACAACGACCCCGTGCATCATGTCCATCTCCTCGTGCCCGAGGAGGTGGCAGTGCATCACATACTCCCAACCGTAGTTGACCAAATGGTTGATGACCGTCACCGGGTTTGCCGCCGGGTCCTGGAATCCTCCAGGAGGACCGGTCAACTCCACGCCCAAAGGCATGGTGGGATCGATCGGGCGTACGCTGTTTGGAACCTCGAAGGGCTGGGTGGGAGAGACCGGTCTGATCGCAACGATGGTATCCTCGAGCGGGTCGACCCTGAGGGTCTCCTTCCAGCCCAGTTCGTTCGCGTCTGGCGGGAAGACGGCGTTGTCCCAGGCAACCCTGTTGATCACTTGCATGTTGTAGAGGTGAGTATGCAGAGTGTGAGTGTCCACGCCGTTGTGAGTGATCTTCCATATCTGAGTCCCGTCCCCGGCGATAGGTTCGCCGGCGGTCAGGGATACCGCCACGACATCGACTGGCGGGCTCGGGAAGCCGTACAGCATGAAGTTCTGTACTCCTCCGCCAAGCATGGGCAACTCCAGACCCAGCATGCCGCTCATTCTTCCGTAGTCGGTGTCGAAGGCCTCACCCATTTCGTCCTGGATGGCCTTCATCTCGAACGGGATCGTCAGAGTGGTGCCGGACATCGTCTGGAAGGTCAGGCCGTTGTCCATGATCCTGCCGTAAGTATCATCTGGGAACGACATGTCGTATGCTGAGTTGTACGCTGCCTGTGGTACAATTATCGTGTCCTGAGACGACTCGAACACACCTCTCTTCTCAGGGGTCTTCGCCCACGCTGCGTTCAGCGCTGCGAGGTCGTAGGCAGGTGCCGCAGCCATGTTCGCCACCCGGATCTGCATTATCGTCCTCGTGTTCGGGCCGTAACCGGGCTGGGTCGTAGGGGCTCCTCCCCCTGATGTCTGGTCATCGCTGCCAGTGAAGTAGTCGTAGCGCGGGTCCCGTGCGGGGAATGCCGCCGGGGCGTCGTTGTAGAGTATAAGAGTCTTCCCGGCGTAAGCGGAGAAGTCCACTATCACGTCCGCACGTTCCGCGGGGCCAAGAAGGAGCGCATAGTTCTCCACATTCCCCATGTTGAATGTGGTCGGGTTGAGATTCCAGGCGACCGGCTGATTGTCGATCACAGCAGGTGCGGGCAGAAAGCCTCCTTCAGTGCCGATCTGGATGAAGCTCGGCCCCACAGTGGCGGGGTCAGGCACTCCTTCCGGCCGTCCGTCGGTTGGCCACAGCTCGGGAAATCCAGGCGTTATTACTGCCGGGACCATCTTCACCTCTGTGTTGACCCTCCCGTCCGATGTGACCACGCTTGGGTCAGCGACGTACATCTGCAGGTTGAAGAACCGGTCGTTCGCCACGCTCAGGATCCGGAAGCGGTAGGCCTGTGGCTCGACCTCCATGTACGGATAGATCGCGCCGTTCACCGTCGGAGTGTCCATGAAGGCCTCCATCGCCATGGAATTGGTTGGCACACCAGGCATCGTTGGCGCTTCCCAGGGCGCGTTGATCGGGTCGTAATACGGATTCGCTACGGGGCCGTGAACGACATTCGTGGGCGGCCAGAACCACGGACCATAGTGCCATCTACCGTAGGCGTTCATGCCGCTCGGGTCGTACGGGTTCTGGTTCGGCATGTAGACGTGCGGCAGCCAGAGATCTCCCGTGCTGGGAGTTCCAGGCGCCTTCGACCCCCAGGCCCAGGTCGGGTCCTGGTAGGCGATCGTCGACTCATCCACGAAGGACTTGTCCTGGATCACGAGGGGTATGCCGTAGCGATAGGCTCCGGCGAGCTGAGGAAGCACGCCCGAATCGATCAGGCCCTCTTCGACCTGGTCGGTTATCAGGTAGGCGGCAGCCTCGCCCCCATAGACATTGAGCCGGGTTATGCCGTAGGAGTGATCGTGATAGAACATCAGCCTCGCGCTCTGCTGATTGTTGTAATAGAATGTGAGCGAGCCATCGCCCGGGTTGTTCGTCGCTCCGGGTACCGGTGGAGTCACTTGACCGATTGTGTCCGGAACCACCTGTCCATCCACGAACCACATGTCAGGGACATACTGGACGCTGACGCCCTTTGGATACTGTGTGACTTCCCCAGCAGGCGTGGTCCATTGGTGCGGCGTTCCGTCGCTTATCCACGGGACGAACCCTCCGTGCAGGTGAAGTGTCGCACGGTTCTCGGTGTAATTCTCATACATTATCATAGCGTCGGCTGTTGCTCCCGCGCCGCCTCCGCCGCTGAACGATACCACCGGTGCGGAGGAGTAGCCCATTCCGCCATCGGTGACCATGACGTGGTGCACGGCACCGTCCATTATCATCGATTCGGCGACTGCTCCCATGCCGCCGCCGCCCGTAAGCGTTACATCAGGCGCGGTGGTGTAGCCGGAGCCAGCGCTCGTGATCATGACATGCTCGACCATGCCGAGCGCGCCCATCCCCGAGCCCATCACGGTAGAGTCGACCGGCAGGAACAGGTCGCCCCCGGCTCCCGTCGGAAGTAGATTGAGGAACTTCAGGCGGACAGGCACATCGCGTTGGGCGACGATCGATGCTCCAAGATATTTCGGGTTGTCCACAGCGTACGCCTGCGTGCCGTCGGGCATCAGGATCGGCGTGCCTCCAGGATTCTGCAGGGCAATGTGCTTGCTTACCGCAGCATTTACTGGGGTCTCGAGTTGAACATATCCCCTCAACAGAGTTGATGGAAGGTCTGTGTGCAACTTCTGCGTGTATTCGACAACAGCGATCTCGTAGTAGTCACAGCCCGGGAATGTCGTCTTGTCAGGGACCGCTACCGAAATGTAGTTGCCCAGATTGTTCGCATTTGCCTCTCCAAGGCCTGGGACTGAGTCGATGAACTTCCTTATGCCGCCCGAGAGAGGGCCGCCCAGGCTGGCCGTCGCGGCCGCTCCCGATCCCGTTGCATCGGTGATCTCTACGATTGGCGCGCTATAGCCAGATCCTCCGGAATCTACGATGATATCTGTGATGACTCCGCCGACAACGGTTGCAGACGCGTTCGCACCCGAGCCCGTGCCCCAGACATCGGTGATCTCCACCACGGGTGCAATGTAGCCTGAACCACCGGCGTCAACAGTAATTGTCGAAATGGAGCCCGTCGGCACCGGACTGTTCGCATAGTTAGCATATGGCCCGAAATAGTGCGGGATTCCTTCCGGGTCCATTGTCCCGTAGCCCTTTGCCTTGTTTTCTGTAATGTTGTCCTGATTGTCCGTCCAATTCTTCGCTACAAGACCGAATCCTGCGGAAGCCACGAAAATCACGGCCAGCAGTAATGTGGGAGCAAGTAGTGAAGCGGATACCCAAACCTCAGTGATTTGCCAGTTGGTTTGCAGGTCTGCATAGTTTTCATTGCAGGTTAAAGTCTCAAGCTGATCTTCTGAGGCAATTGT
>CAZTFD010000027.1:0-1139 GCA_964612225.1 uncultured Thermoplasmata archaeon
GCAAGAATCAAGCGGAATTTCGTACCGAGGCCAAGCAGGCATGTCAGCTCTGCCGGCATACCTACCAGATGGCAACATCCATTTACAACGTACGTTGATGGCGATTCTAGTACCGATGTCGGTCTGAGGGGGAATGGAGTGAGGAGACTAGCACCAGGAATCGAACGAAGAAGACTGTTTACCCTGATGGTTGCACTGACCTTCTGTATATCCGCGATGCTAGGGTTGCTGGTCACTTCTTCATCGAATGGGAACGAAGATGCTGCTCTAGAAAGGCCGTCGCCTGCGAAATCGCTTGCTTTGACCGTACATGACACGATTCTCATAGACGGCAATGCAGGATTCAACAATGCAAGCGGTGTCGTTTGGGGTAGCGGAACTGAGTCAGACCCTTATATCATAGCCGATTGGGAGATAAGCGCACTCCTTGCCCATGGCATAATCATACTGGGTACAGATGCGCATTTCGTAGTCAGGAATTGCTACGTTCATGATGGCAGCACCTTGCATTATCACGGCATTCTTCTAACCAGTTGCGTCAACGGCACCCTGGAAAACAATACCTGCGCGAACAACCGATTTGGTATATCTCTTCAATCATCAAGCGACAACAAGCTGTTCAGCAACAACTGCTCGGATTCTTGGAATGGTAATGACATATCACTGAGTCTATCGAGCAACAACACAATGATCGGGAACTCTGCTGGCGTGAGTCTTGGCTCATCGAGCAACAGCAACACAATAATCAGAAATGGGGGAGTAATTCTTGACTCCTCGAGCAACAACACAGTAATCGAAAACCATGGTCGCATAGGTCTCTTATACTCTTCGAACAACAATACGATCGCAGGCAACAACTGCCTTCATTCTGGCATACTGCTCATGTGGTCGTGCAACAACAACACGCTGATTGACAACGACTGTTCGGAAGTTGACGGTGATATCGGGGCCTATGGCATGCGTCTCTACTCGTCAAGTGGCAATTTCTTGATCAACAACACCTGCAACTTGAGCACTCTGTGCGGGCTGTCTCTCAGCACTTCGAGCAACCACAACACGCTTATTGGCAACGACATTAGTTCGAACAAGGGCTATGGAATATCTGTCAGCTCATCGAACGACAACAGAATATGGAACAA
>CAZTFD010000027.1:1157-13337 GCA_964612225.1 uncultured Thermoplasmata archaeon
GATCCAGGCCAGTGATACTGGTATCAACAACCGGTGGAACAGCACTGACGGGTACGGCAACTACTGGAGCGACTGGACGACGCCGGATGTCGACCCACCATTTGGGATAGTTGACTTGCCGTACAACATATCAGGGTGGGCTGGTGCCAAGGACTATTATCCATTAACAACCACGCCTGCGGAACCGATACCAGAATTTGGTGTGATGCCACTTGTGGCGCTGATCCTTCTAGTGGCAGTCTTGTTGACAACGGGGGCGAGGCGGAGGAAGGCAGAGTAGTCGACAAACGATCTCCTGCCCTTCCCTGTATTCTTAGCGCTCTAGAGCAGGCAGAGGGGTCTGAACCTCTGCCTAGCTGGTATGTCGGAAGACTGAGAAGATCAAGCAGGATCTCGTATCGGATTCGAGTATCCTTCTCATGAATCTTGACACATTGGACAACAAGATTTATCCATGTCCAAAGGTCTTCTTGAAGAGCGAGGTTGGATTGTGGGGGTTCACATTTGAGGGATATCGCTACACGGTTGTACTCCTCTAGCACGGTAGCCTTGTTCATCATCTCCGTATGCGCGCTTTCACTCGCTCAAATCAGTTGCCAATCCGCTGGACGAGCCAGCGCGGAAGGCTCATGGGAGGTGACACTAGTCGATCCACTCACGACGCCGATTGCCATCTACAGTAATACTGCAATAGCCATGGACTCCTCGAACGGTGTTCACATTGGCTACAGGATATTTGATAATTCGAGCCCCGACCCTTGGTTCAACCTGAAATACGCCTCGAAGATTGGCTCGGTCTGGAACATCTCGCAGGTTGATGGCACCGGAAGCGTGTTCACACATCTCCCAGTCTCAATCGCGCTCAACTCGTCAGAGAGCATATACATTGGCTACTCCGCCATCGAAGACGACAATAGGAGCATTCGAATGGCCGAAGGTGGGCCTTCGAGCTGGAACATCACAGAGATTTCTTCCGGTGGGACTTTCGGTACCTTCACAGGTACCATGTGCCTCGATTCACAGGGTTATGCCCATTTCTGTGTCGGGATAACAGTTGGATTCACTACGATGCTTGCTCATTCCACGAATAAGGGGGGCTCCTGGTCAACGGAGATCATTGACGGGACGAACGATACCTACTATGCTTGCATCACGGTTGATTCAGCGGACTATGTCCATATCCTGTTCACCAACGCCACGAAGTGGTCTCTTCACTACGCGACGAACGCTGGCGGTGCCTGGACCACGCAACTCGTGGATGCGTCAGGCCGATACGGGGCCGCTGCCTTCGATTCGCTAGGGACCCTCTATGCAGTATACACTGTTGAGGACTGTTTGAAGCTAGCCTGGCTATCGGGAGGGTTGTGGTCGAACTACACAGTCGACTCCGTCTCCATTGGCTCTATGAGTAGCATGTGGCCTTCAATCGCCATTGACTCCGGGAATGACATTCATCTGTGCTACTCGGTTGGCACACTGGAATCGGTGTCACTCATGTACGCCCATCGTTCGGGATTGGAATGGACGAAGACCTCAATAGAGCAGCTCGATTCTCCACTCATACCTGATTTGGGCTGCTGCTCGATCACCACGGACTCACAAGGCTATGTTCACATCGCTTACGTCCGAGGCCTCCACAGCGGCTACGACTCGGGAGGCGGGTTGAAATATGCGACAAACTCGCTATCGGCGATTCCTGAGATGAATGCGGCAATGGTCGCCCCATGCCTCCTTGCCGTTACCACTCTTGTGTTGTTGCTTCGATGGCGGTCGGTGGACAATCAAGATCATGGCAAACGCCATTGAAGAGACATTGTGATGCGGACACCGTATCATCGGTTGTGCGCTCGCGCAGGCATGCGCGCGCGTCCGTGCGTGACCCAGATTCGATATATATCGTCCGGCGGGCTGCCTCAGTAATGATTAATAGTGTCATTCAACCTTGAATATCCGAGATGCGCAGAGAACAATCCGACGGATTAACATGGTCGCCCGATCCGCAGGACAAGATCGAGAGACCAATCCGGTTATCCTATCGATGGATCACCGGTGAGTCCTTACGAATCGATGCGAGAAATGGCAGAAGGGCCTGGTGGTCTCCTCCGTTCGAGGTAGTCGCGCTTCTGCTCTGCCTGATGGGGACGCTCGCAATCCTCATTTACGAGGAATGGCTCTTTGGCGGTCTTTCGCTGATTGCAGGGGTAGCAGTGGTTGTGAGTATCGTTGTCTGGAGGATGAGGGTGAAACCGAATAGGTCATTTTCGATTGACCTATCTGCCGTGAACTGGAAGTCCTTCGCGAAAGGTTTGGCCGTACTTCTGGTAGGATTATTGCTTCTGGCAGCGCCTTTTGAGACCCCTATGACTGACGGGCTGGGCATGTTTTCATTCGGAGTCGGATTCTGCACATTGCTGATAGGTGCGCTCTGGGTCATTGTCGTTCTTCACGAATGAACGATTCTCACACTGGGATCGTTTCCGAGGCTTTCAGAGCCTTGGAGAACTAGACATCCATACCTCCCGGTACAGAAAATCGCATGATTTCTCCTACGGACAACTAAGCTCGCTATGTGTATGAGTGGGGGCAGAGGGATTTGAACCCTCATCGACGGGTTTCCACCAGGCGGAGAGCGACTCCGCCCGTTTCGAACATGGGTCATCGCTCCAGTTAGTCATCACTGGTCAGCAAACCCAACGGAAATCATTCCCATAACTGGAGCCCGTAAGGATACCAGACTACCCCATACCCCCAGGTGGTTTGCACTAGGGAACCTACTTCTTACGCATCTTCTGGGCTCTCTTCCGCCTTCTCATCTTCTTCTTGCGCCACTTCCAGCGCTGCTTTCCCCGCTTCTTCCAGGCTCTTGAGCTCCGTTTCATGCGTCAGACTCCCTTGCGTCTTCTGGCCGTACACCGTTCCTTTTTATATTCCTTTTGGCGCGGCAGGCGGGCCGGTCGGGAGTTTCGGGCGTATTGAACGCCTTTCGAACCCGAGACCACTGGCTTTCTTCTGCTCGATTAGAGCTTAGAAGGCCAGTGCTATATCCTGGCTAAGCCACCGGCCCATCTGGCCGCGGTCTAGATGAAGCACTATTCTATTAAACCTTGGCTGGAGCGTGCACTTCACGGTAGACGCCCGTTCTCTTCTCAAGTTCTATATGGTATTATCATATTCAGGTGACTGATGGCAAACGTTGAGATAGTCGAGCTCAAGAGAATGGATCTTCGGAACGCTGTCATCATAGACGGATTCCCGAGCATCGGCCTCGTCAGCTCGATAGTTGCAAACTACCTCATCGCCCTCCTGAAGCTGGAGTACATCGCAGTCATGGATTCCGATGCGTTCCCTACTCTCTCGCTCATAAGGAACGGCGAACCACTGGGCCCCGCGAGGGTCTACGCAAGGACGGAGATCAAGCCTGGTGAGCAGCAGGTCGTCGTATTCTCCACTGAGCTACAGCCGTCCGCGAACCTTCTCAGGGATATAGGGACAGCGATAATCGATTTCGCAAACCAGCAGAAGTGCAAGCTCATAATATCATCCGGCGGCCTGATCGTGGAAAGGGAAGAAGGCGCTGATGACGAGAAGGGCGAGATAGCCGTGTACGGGATTGGCAGCACTCCGGCCGCCCAGGAACTTCTCCTCAAGGCGGACGCAGAGCCCTTCTTGGAGGGGGTAATATCAGGCACTGCTGGAGTCATGCTGAACGAGGGCAAGAGGCGCGGGATGGACGTCATCACGCTCCTCGCAGAAGCTCGCCCCGATACTGCGGATGCCAGGGCGGCCGCTCTCATACTCGCGGCAATCGACCAGATGGTGCTTCATCTCAATCTCAACGTGGAGCCTTTGTGCAAAGAGGCGGAGAGATTGGAGGCCCAGCTCAAGGTCCTGCACAAGGAGGCCGCTCGGAAGAGTAGAGGGCCGGAAGTCGAAGTGAGCTACGGCTGATCGCTTCGCGATTGGATCTCCTGCGAACGTCGACTGTTGTGCATTCCAAAACCGTCAAACGCTCGATTCCCACATGATGCGGAGTAGCGACTCTTCGAAAAGAATATCTATAGTTTCAACTATGCACGAATGAAAGCGCATTTGTTAGCATGAACTTCGAGGTATCAACATGGCAGCGAAAAAGGCTTCAATAAGGACGGCCGAGGTCCCGGGACCCAAGTCTCAGGAGCTCAGCAAGCTGAAGGAGAAGTACATATCGAAAGCAATCGGGGTCGGCGCCCCGGTCTACATCGATAAGGCCGAGGGATCTCTGTTCACCGACATCGATGGGAACGTCTTCATCGACATGGGGAGCGGAATCGGCGTGATGAATGTCGGTCACTCCCCGAAGGAAGTCGTGATCGCGATCAAGAACCAGGCAGAGAAGTTCGTGCACACCTGCTTCATGGTGACCCCATACGAGAGCTACGTCAGGTTGGCCGAGAAACTGGCGACCGTCGCCCCACATCCGGGGCTCTCGAAATCCGGCCTTTTCAATTCAGGCGCGGAGGCTGTCGAGAACTCGGTCAAGATCTCCAGGCACTACACCAAGAGGCCCGCCGCCTTTTCGTTCGTGCATGCCTTCCACGGAAGGACATTCCTGGCGATGGCGCTCACGTCCAAGGAGATGCCTTACAAGGCCGGTTTCGGTCCTCTCCCCGAGAGCTACAAGGTGGAGTACGCCTACTGCTACAGATGCCCGTTCAAGATGGAGTATCCATCCTGTGGTGTCGCGTGTGCGGACAAGATAGACGAGATTTGGTCCAAACCAGAGTTCCAGGGGAAGGTTGCCTGCATCATCGGCGAACCAATCGCCGGCGAGGGCGGATTCATCGTCCCGCCGAAGGAGTTCTACGCCAAGCTGACGAAGATCTGTAAGAAGCACGGCGTGCTGTATATCGACGACGAAATACAGACGGGCGCTGGCAGGACTGGGAAGATGTGGTGTGTCCAGCACTGGGCTGGCGTGGAGCCTGATATGCTCGTTTCCGGAAAGGGGATAGGCGGCGGGTTCCCGGTCTCAGCGTGCACGGGCAGACCCGAGATCATGGATTCCGTCCAAGTCGGTGGACTCGGCGGCACGTTCGGAGGCAACCCGGTCGCATGCGCGGCGGCACTTGCTCAGTTCCCACTCATAGAGAAGAGCATGAAGAACGTGCCGAAGGTCAACTCGTACATGACCAAGCGCCTCAAGGAGATGCAGTCGAGGTTCCCGATAATCGGAGATGTCCGGGGCATGGGTGCGATGATGGCCGTCGAGCTTGTGTCGGATAAGAAAACGAAGACACCTGCCGCCAATGAGGCTAAGGCGACCAAGACGGCTGCGCTGAAGAAGGGAATGATACTCCTGACGTGCGGGACCTTGGACAACGTTATCAGGCTTCACCCCTCAATGGTAATCCCCGATGAGCTGCTCGAGCAGGCCATGGATATCCTTGAGGCCAGCCTTGAGGAAGGCACGAAGAAGTAGCGTCCTCTACCGGACGAGACCCCGGGACCACTTATGCGAGTCTTCTTCTGTTTCAGGATTAGAGGCCTCTCTCGGTAGCAATCATCCTCGCCAACGCGAGATCCTCTTCGTTGTTGATGTTGATGGTCAGAAGTGGGTCCTCAAAGACCTTCAGGGTGTTCTCCGGGTTCGGCGTCACATAGTTCAGGCCGACCCAGACCATCTTCCTGCCTGACGAATCGACAATGACGGAGTCGTCGTCGGGGGTTCCAACGGCCAATCTGAACGGAACCACAGAAGCGACACTCCCCTCGGCGCGTTCTTGTTCGATGCTTCTGACGTGATCTTCACGGACGAAAGGGACATCAACGTTCAGACTGACAAAAGCATCATACCCGTGAAGTAGCTCGAGAATGTCCTCATGGTAGTCCGTGCCCGATGTTACAAGGACTTCCGCCCCGAGTTCTCGCGCGAGAACTGTGGTCTTCTCAGTTCTTCCCGTTGTAGCGACGACTAGCTCGCTCGCGCCGCCGCCCCTAAGCGCGCTGATAGCTCTCTCCAATAAGGTCATGCCACTGATCTCCAGCAATGCCTTCTCGACACGAGTCGAGAACCTAGTCGCCAATCCACCGGCCATGATGATTGCGATCAAATCAACAACACCCACGCGAACAGAGTGACGATCCTTCCCACTTCGTTGGCAGCTCCGAAGGTGTCTCCGCTGACTCCCCCGAAATTCTTCCTCGCTATCATCGTCACCATGAGCCCAGCGAGAAGGCCGAACACGAGGACAACAACGAGCCATCCCGCGATGAGGACACCGACCCCGGACGCGATCAATACGGTTGCAACCATCTTCTTCGCACTGGCCGATTGCACGAACAGCGATCCCATACCTGGATGTGCGCTCGGACCGAGATACATCGAGACGTTCATCGCGAGTTTCCCTGAGATCTCAGCGAGCACGAAACCCAACAGGATCGGGATCTCCCACGGTAGTGGGAAAGGTTCGATTCGCGCGCCACCTGAGTCCAAGAGCCTGCTGATGAGCACAAACATCATGATCATGAACATGACGACTGTGAACACACCGGCGACGCCGATGTGAACATCCTTCATGGCCTCTCTTTTGCGCCCCTGGGTCCCTCCTGCCATGACTCCATCCGCAAAGTCTGCCAGGCCTTCCGTGTGCAGTATCCCGGTGATGTAGTAGAGGACTACCATCAGGACACCCGCAAATACCATCTCCTCTCCCTTGTCCGATAATTCGACCAAGACCATCGCTGTCAGAGTAGCTAACAATCCTACAACCAGCCCAACGAGCACGAAATAGTGTTGTTGCCTTGCCGCTTTGGCGAGATCGGTTGGCGAACGAGAGATTTTGATCCTCGTCAGCAGGGCGAAAAGGTCCGCAGTCATCCTATTCCTCGAAAAGCCTGGTCATGGATCCCGCAACGAGCGCGGCGACTGCATCGTCCAGGAACGGGGGTAATTTCGCTAGTATTCCTGGTTTCGACTTGTCGTACCGGACGTAGTTGAAGAGACCCTTCTTTCCGGCGATGTACTCCGCGATGGACATGCCAATCAGCTCGTCTGCTACGAGTGCTGGCGGGTCCTTGGATTCCCGAAAGACCCCTCCCGATTCGGAACCGACCACTTGATCCAGGTGTGCGGCGGCCTCGATCAGCAGGAAGATGTTCGGGTCCTTCAGGTTCTTTCTCACCAGTTCCTGGAACCTGGCTTTCAGCTTCTCGAGCGACTGCTGGCTGTCTTCGCCCACGTAGAGCGCGAAACCAATGTCAGTCATGGATTCGAGCGTCACGCCATGTCTCTTCAGTGTATCCAATGCGTCCATGGAGGTTCTCCACCCTCGCCGAGGCGAAAGAGTAAAATACACTTTCAATATTTCAAGTTTACTTAAGTGATGCAATGGACCCGATAATCGTCGCCTTGATGCAGATGCCCTTGGTCAGCGTTTCTCCAACCGCTGGTAGCTATCTCGAGAACATCAGACCACTGGACTCGGTGGCCATGACCGGGGCCAGGAAGATCCAGGATTCGCTGACGAAGCCAAAGGGCAGCCTAGGCAAGCTTGAGGACCTTTCGACTCGCCTTGCTGGCATGTATAGAACCTCAACACCAGCGATGGGCAAGAAGATGGTCTTCACGATGGCAGCGGACCACGGCGTGACCGCGGAAGGTGTCAGTGCATACCCGTCTGAGGTCACTGCTCAGATGGTCCTGAACTTCGCCAGGGGCGGAGCAGCGATAAACGTACTCGCGCGCCATGCTGACGCACTCGTTACAGTGGTCGATATGGGCGTCGCCTCTGATCATGAGTGGCCCGAGTGCGTGGTCAATCGCAAGGTCGCGAACGGGACGAGGAACATGTCCAAAGAACCCGCGATGACCGAGCTGCAGGTCAACAAGGCCATCGATGTCGGGGCCAGACTGGCAATCAGGGCCATCGAGTCGGGCGTGACCGCAGTCGCTATCGGGGACATGGGCATAGGCAACACGACTGCCGCTAGCGCAATCACCGCAGTGATTACAGGAAAGCCAGTGCGCGAGGTTACGGGCAGAGGGACGGGCATCGACGATAAGGTCTTTCAGACCAAAGTGCGCGTCATAGAGCAGGCTATCAATGTCAATTCGCCGAACCCGTACGACGGGTTCGACATCCTCAGGAAGGTTGGAGGGCTCGAGATTGCGGGCATGACTGGCGTGGTTCTCGGGGCGGCGTCGAAGGGCGTCCCCGTGTTCATCGACGGCTTCGTGTCATGCTCTGCAGCGCTCGCAGCTTCCGTCATCGCGCCGAACTGCAAGGACTACCTTATCGCGTCGCATGTGTCAGTCGAGCCCGGACACAAACACGCTCTAGAGCGTCTGGGTCTTGTCCCGGTCCTGGATCTTGGGATGCGCCTTGGGGAAGGGACAGGGGCCGTGCTCGCATTCATGATCGCAGACGCGTCATGCAAGGTCCTCAACGAGATGGCCACATTTGAAGGAGCCGGCGTGGCTCGTTCGACAATGGAGGGAAAGAAATGAACTCAACAACAGCAAGGAAGCTTGGAGTGAAATTCTGGATAGCGCTCGCGATAGTGTTCGTCTCGGCAGTCGCGTTCTCGTCCGGTTACTATATGGGGCAGATCAATGGAGAGAAATCAGCGGCAATCACCGTCATCGATGATTATGGCCGAACCATCGAGATAGTCGGGACGCCGGAAAGGATCGTGACCGTCGCGCCCACGCCCACGGAGATAGTCTTTGCCGTGGGCGCTGGAAATCTTGTCGTAGGCGTGGACGACTATAGTGACTACCCTGCGGAGACTGCTAACCTCACAAAGGTCGGGAACATTGAACTCAACCTCGAGGTCATTCTGGGGCTCAAGCCCGACCTCATACTTTCGAGCGACCTGGTGCCTCTGGCCCAACTCCAGCAGCTTGAAGACAATGGCATACCATATGTGATTCTCGCAGCAAGGACGATCGACGATGTGTTCAAGGACATCAGACTTGTCGGGTTCATAACGGGGCATATCACCGACGCGAATGTTCTCGCGGACCAGCTTCAGCAAAGAGTCGATGCCGTCAAGGCGAAAACCTTCGCGGAGAATGTGACAAAGCCGGGGGTGTACGTCGAGTTCTACCCGCTTTGGACTTATGGTCCGGGCTCGTTCGGCGATGACCTGATCAGGCTTGCTGGAGGGACGAACATTGCGGCGAACGCTAGCGCCGAGTATGCTGCCGTAGCGGACGAATTCGTAATCGCGCAGGATCCTGAGATAATCGTTTACACGGTCGGTTCGAACTACGGTGGCACGACGCCAGACACCATCGCATCGCGACCTGGCTGGACAGGCATCTCCGCTGTGGTGAACGAGAAGATGTTCCCGATCGATGACAACCTGATTAGCCGGTACGGTCCGAGGATAGTTGATGCGCTCGAGCAGTTGGCTGCGATTGTGCACCCTGAACTCTTCTAGGAAGGGTAGGCTGATGGACTCTGACGATTCAGGACGAACCATGAGCCAAATGACGGCTATCGCCAGACGGAGGACCCTTGTCCTTCTGGGCCTCGTACTACTCCTGGCACTGTCCATCTTCGTTGCCATTTTCATCGGCACCCTAGGCCCTATCGGTCCAGGAGATCCGTTCAGGATATCGTTTGGAGACGCGTTCAAGGCGGTGTTTGGTCAATCCGGGGAGTGGAGTGCTATCTTCTGGGACGTTAGGATCCCACGGGTTCTTCTTGCAGCACTTGTGGGGGCAGCCTTGGCTTGCGCAGGCACTGCCATGCAAGCAGTCTTCAGGAACCCGCTGGCCGACCCGTATATCATCGGTGTCTCATCTGGTGCGGCCCTGGGGGCTGCGTCCGTAGGACTCCTTGGCCTCACGGCTGCCGTAGCAGCGTTTCTCCCGCCTGCCTTCGCTTTCGGAACGGCTTTGCTGACTGTGTTTGTGGTATACACTCTCGGGACTGCGAAGGGCAAGGTTGATGTTGATACGCTTCTCCTTTCGGGCGTAGCAGTAGCCGCCTTCCTCGGTGCGGTTGTTTCGTTTCTAATCTACTTCGCGAAAGAACAGTTCCACCAGCTGATCTTCTGGCTTCTTGGCAGCCTATCGCTCGCGAGTTGGGACTATGTCGCTGTCCTCTTCTTCGCGGTCATCGCTGGCACGTTGATAGTCTTCCTCCACGGCAGGGACTTGAACGTACTCATGCTGGGAGAGGAAACAGCCCACAACCTTGGCATTGACCCGGAAGGGCTGAAGAAGCTCATGTTGGGTGTAGCAGCGCTCGTCACGGCAGCGGCCGTTGCCTTCACGGGTATCATCGGGTTCGTCGGGCTGATTGTCCCGCACATGATGCGCTTGGTCCTTGGAGCCGACCATAGGTTGCTCGTTCCCGCCTCCACCCTATTCGGCGCGACTTTCCTGATATGGTCCGACGCTCTTGCGAGGACTGTTGTTGCGCCGACAGAACTCCCCGTTGGGATAATCACAGCCATGTGCGGTGGGCCTTTCTTCATATACCTGCTCCGAAGGAGCAGGACAGGGGGCGAGCGGCTGTGAAGATCGAGATATCGAATCTATCTTTTTCATTCGGTCAGCACAGGGTGCTCAAAGATGTGTCGTTATCGGTCCCCGACGGAGAATTTATCGGTCTCATGGGGCCGAACGGTTCGGGAAAGACGACTCTTCTGAGATGTGTCATGGACTATCTGAGACCCGCCTCAGGTGCGATCTTGGTTGACATGAAACCGCTGCATACAATGTCTCCAAGGGAGCTCGCCAGGACCTTCGCGGTCGTTCCTCAGAGCTCCTCGACAGATTTCGCCTTCACCGCCTACGACATCGTGATGATGGGGCGGACTCCGCATATCAAGAGCAGGTTCGCGGGGGAAACCACAACGGACGACGAGTCTGTCAGGGAGGCGATGCAGTTGACAAACACATGGCAGTTCGCTCAGAGGAATTTCTCTGAACTTAGCGGGGGAGAGCGGCAGCGCGTAGTGGTCGCACGTGCAGTCGCCCAGATGCCGAAGGCGCTCCTCCTGGACGAACCTACAGTCTACCTCGACATCAGCGGTCAGATTGAGATCATGGACTTGGTGAAGAAGCTCAACAAGGAGAAGGGGATCACAATCGTCGCCGTCCTGCACGATGTGAACCTCGCGGCCAGGTATTGTGACCGGATAGCACTTCTCAGCGACGGCCGGCTCGAGGCGGTCGGTTCTCCAAGAGAGGTCCTGACACCCGAGGCGATGCATGCTGTGTACGGTGTGGACGTGGTCATCAGGAGGGATCCTTTGTCGGGTTCGGTCTATGTGATGCCCCGGTCTACTCCAACGGCTGCACACAGACACGGTACTAGGGTCCACGTGCTGTCTGGTGGAGGGACTGGAGGGCAGATCATGAAGTCGCTTCACGATCTGGGATTCAGCGTCTCGGCGGGCGTGTTGAACATCCTGGATTCAGATTTCGAATCCGCATCAGATCTCCACATACCCATCGTGGCCGAGGGACCTTTCACACAGATTGGCGATGAGTCGCACGCGAATAACATGCGCATGATAGACGAATCGGCGATGGTCGTCGTCTCCAGATTCCCCGTGGGACCTGGCAATTTCAAGAATCTCGAGGCTGCCCGATACGCCCTTGAAAAGAGCAAGCGGGTTTTCGTTATGACGGGACCGCCGGAGCCATCAGTCGATTTCATCGGTGGGAAAGCGGATTCATATATCGCGGCCCTCATCTCATCCGGGGCCGTCCCGGTGAGCGCGCTAGAGGCGCTTGTGTCTGAGATGTCGGGAGGAATGAGAGAATGAAGGAGCAGAAGCTCAGAGATCTAAAGCGGAACACCCAGCTGCTCATTCTAATCGAGTTGCTTCAATCGCCCTCAGTTAGGCTCAAAGACATCGCGGACAAGCTCGGCATCACCGTTCAAGCGGTGAGCCAGTATGTCTCCGAGATGAAGAAGGAAGGCTTGCTTGGGGACAAAGGGGACAATATCAGACCAACGCGGAAGGGGATGCAGATCACTCAGGAACATTTTACTGGTCTTAAGAACCAGGTCGACACAATCCTCCGCAGGGTAAGCGTCATCGACAGGTGCGTCGCGATCGCAGGCAAGAAGCTGGAGATTGGAAAGGCCGTCAGTCTCGTGATGGAGGACGGAATGCTTATGGCCTTTCCCGGGTCGAAATCCACGTCCACGGGCCAGGCTCTCGAGTCAGCAGATG
>CAZTFD010000028.1:0-12995 GCA_964612225.1 uncultured Thermoplasmata archaeon
CGAGGATCGGTGCGGCCTTGATCTCCTTCAGCATCTCCTCGGCATCCTCCTTCTTTATGGGGACGACTCTGAAAGTCACGTCCTTGTAGACCTCTGTATAGATGCCGCCAAGACCGAACATGACGGTCAGCCCGAAAGTGGGGTCGTTTATCATTCCGACGATCACCTCGACCCTTCGGTCCTGGTGAGACTCGACCAGAATCTTGTCGTTCGGGAACTTCTCCTTCATCTTCCTGAACTCCTGTTCAAGCTGGTCCTTCGGGACGTCCAGAACCACGCCTCCGACGTCCGTCTTGTGGAGAATATTCGGCGAACACACTTTGAGCACGACAAGGGATTTCAGTTTCTTGAGGTCTAAGTCCTCGAACTTGTCCACAACCTGGAAATCCGTCGTTGGGATCCCTGACTCTCGAAGCAGTTCCTTGACCTCGTTCTCTGCGAGCGCCTTTCTACCTTCCTTAAGCACGGAATCGATGATCAAGTTCCTCGCTCCTCATGGACGAATGGGCTCGGCTTCTTTAATTCTTGCCTCTGCCGTCGAATGCTTCGCGCCCGAGCTTTGTACCCAGGCTCAGGGCGGACTTGTTCAGGTCATGGGTGGCCTTGGGTAGGGAGTCCAGGAGCGCCTTCTCCAGCGCCTGATAGGGCACTATGTCCGAGATCTCCCTGAACGCTCCAAGCATTACGACGTTGGCCACTATGCGCGTCCCGATGCTCTCGGCAGCTTTCGTGGCCGAGACATGGAAGACGTCCCCCTTTGGACGATCCACGACGAGGTCAGGGTCGATTATCACTCTCGTCTCGGGCTTCCTTTCCTGGATGTACTTTGAATACGCCTGCTGGGACATGATCACGAGATAGTCCGGGACCTCGACAAAGGGGTAGAGCATCTCCTCATCTGAGATCTTGACATCGCATTTGGAATGGCCACCCCTGGCTGAGGGACCGTATGATTGAGTCTGGATGGCGGTCATGCGTTTCTCCTTTCCGTCCTCGCCGACCCGTCTGTCATAGAGCGCAGAGGCCCTCGCCAGCACGATCCCCATCAGGATAATCCCTTGGCCTCCGAATCCGGTGAACCTGATCTGCCTATCCATGCTTCGCCACCCCGATGAGCTCCTCGTAGCACTCCCTGTTTCGGTCTACGAACTCCCCAACCGTGATCTGGCCGGCGAGGTTCAGGTCGACGTGGTCCATCGCGGATGCTAGCGCCTTGTCACGCTTCACAGAGCTGGTCTTGAACCAGTCCAACATCTGGGATGGATCGCCCATCTTGTTCCTGCGGCCGAAGTTGGTAGGGCACTGGGAGACTATCTCGACGAATGTGAATCCCTTCTTCTGGAGAGCGGACTTCATGGACTTCGTGAGTTCGTGGACGTGCCTCGTAGTCCATCTCGCGACATAGTTCGCACCCGCAGCAACCGCGATCTCGGCCAGATCGAACGGATATTCCTTGTTCCCGTACGGGGTGGTGGTCGATTGGAAGTCGTGGGGCGTGGTGATTGAAGCCTGTCCTCCGGTCATGCCAAAGATGTTGTTGTTGATGCATATGACCGTCATGTCGACATTTCGCCTGCACCCATTGATGAAGTGGTTCCCCCCGATGGCTCCTAGGTCGCCGTCGCCCGTGAACACCACTACCTTGAGTTCGGGCTTCGACAACTTCAGCCCGGTAGCGAATGGTATGGCTCTGCCATGCGTCGTGTGCAGGGCGTCCGAACTGATGTAAAGCGGGATCCTGGACGAGCAGCCTATGCCGCCCACGAAGACGGTCCCGTCGAGGGGCAGGGGATCGTTACATCCGGAGCGGGATACAACTACGCCGTGGACGCCGCGAGGTTCAGCTCGCTGAACGCCCTGTAGAAGCAGTTCATGACAGTCCCGTTCCCGCACCCGGGGCAGAACACATGCGGCCATCTGTCCTTCCTGTAGAATTCGAACAACTGCATCAGATCGCCCCCATTCCGCGCAGCTTGTGCCGGACCTCGCCAGGCGTCGGGGGTTCTCCGCCTATCTTCGAGAGGAGCTCGATCTTCTTGCATCCGGACTCAAGGGCGATCCGCTTGATGGATGGGTACATCTGTCCGAGGTTCATCTCGCATACGAGGATCTGCTCGCACTGGGACGCGACCTCCGCGATCGGCTCCTCGGGCAGAGGCCATATGCTTTTCAGCCTCAGAAGTCCGACCCTGCTGTCCGTCGCCGCGACCTCCTTGCCACCGAGGGCTGCGGAACCGTACGATACGATCATGGTCTTCGAGCCTGGGCACATGATCTCCCATTTGTTGATGTCCTTCCTGTTTCTGAGAACCTTCTCGGACAGCCTCTTCACGAGATCCTGGTGAACCTTGACGTCCTCGGGTTCTATTCTAGATGTGTCAGTGTGAGTCATGCCCGTGACCATGGCCTTGTGACCCTTGCCGAAGACAGGGAACGGGTGCACGAGGTCGTCCGGGACGTCGTACGCCTCGTCGGTCCTCTTCATACCCTTCTCTTTTCTGTCCACGATCTTGATCTTCTCGGGGACCTTCAATAGCCCTCTCATGTGTCCCACTTCGGCATCCGAGAGCAGGAAAGCCGGCACACGGTACTTCTCTGAGTAGTTGAAACAGTCCACCGTCAGGTCGAACATTTCCTGAACTGAGGCCGGCGCGAACGCTATCACTTGGTAGTCGCCGTGGGACCCCCACTTCGTTTGCATGACGTCTCCCTGCGATGCGCGAGTGGGCTGTCCAGTCGACGGACCTCCCCTCATGACGTTCACTACAACGACAGGCGTTTCTGACATAGCCGCATATCCGACGGCCTCCTGCATCAGAGAGAATCCAGGACCCGATGTGGCGGTCATGGCCTTCGCGCCGCTCCACGAAGCCCCGATGATCGCCGATATGCACGCGATCTCATCTTCCATCTGCAGGAACACGCCGTCCTTCCCCCTCAGCCTGTGAGCCAGGCCTTCAGCTATCTCAGTGGACGGAGTGATGGGATATCCAGCGAAGAATCTCAGGCCCGCTGTCATCGCGCCCTCGACACAGGCCTCGTTTCCCTGAAGGAAGTACTCTCCAGCAGGCGTTCTCATTTCTTCTTCTCCTCCTCAGTCTCAGGGTGCCACGAGATGGCCTGGTCGGGACAGCTGAGGACGCAGAGCTCGCAGATCAGCTTCCCCTCCCGGTTGTGGTTGTAGCACTTCTCTGAGGCGCTCACGACGGCGTCGAAATACCCCATCTCAGACAGGTCAGCGCCCTTTGAGTAGCACTTCTTCGGGCAAATGTAGACGCATATGTTGCACCCCTTGCACAGCTTGGGGTCGATGACCGGTTTCATTGACTCTCTTCGCATGCCATCGGGAGAACGATATTTGAATGTATTCAAGATAACAGAAACCGTTTGCTGGAAGGCTGGCAGGCTATCGTGGTTTTGGTCATACGCATCGATTGGTGGTCGAATAATGGTCAGACGCACGACCCCTGGGCAACAGCGATTTGCATGTTCTGAGTAAAGGATTAATACGGACCCGTCGTTAACTCGCGAACGAGACCGTGAACGACCTCCAGGACAAGATACTGGAACTCAAGAAGGAGAAGCACGCCATCATCCTTGGCCACAACTACCAGAGGAAGGAGGTTCAGGAGATCTCGGACTTCTTGGGGGACTCGTACGGCCTGTCGGTACAGGCCTCCAAGACAGATGCGAGGGTCATTGTGTTCTGCGGAGTGGACTTCATGGCGGAATCCGCGAAGATATTGAACCCCGAGAAGATGGTCCTCCACCCCAATCTGAAGGCGAAATGTCCTATGGCCGCGATGGTAGATGTGAAGTCTCTCAGGGAGCTCAAGGCCGAGCACCCTGGCGCTCCGGTCGTATCATACGTGAACACCTCGGCCGATGTCAAGGCCGAGTCGGACATCTGCTGTACTTCGGCCAATGCCGTCAAGATAGTTCAGTCTCTCCCAGACAAGAAGATCATCTTCGTGCCGGACACCAACCTGGGCCTGTATGTCCAGAGGTTCGTCAAGGACAAGGAGATCGTGTTGTGGCCTGGCTACTGCCCTACCCACATGAACATCACGGTCATAGACCTCCAGGAGCTCAAGAGACAGCACCCGGAGGCGGAGATTCTGGTCCACCCGGAGTGCACGCCCGATGTGATAGACTATGCGGACTTCGCTTACTCCACCGAGGGCATCATACGGCACGTTGTGGCCTCGCAGAAGCATGAATTCATAATCGGCACCGAGGAGAACATGCTCCACAGGTTGAGGAAGGAAGCCCCGGGCAAGACATACTACGCGGCCCCGAACGCCTCGTGCCCCAACATGAGGGAGATAACGCTCGAGGATGTGAGGGATTCACTTCTCAAGATGCAGTTCAAGATAGAGCTCCCCGCTGACATCATCAAGAAGGCCAGGGTTCCGCTGGAGCGGATGATCGCGGCAGGGCGCTGACATATCGTTGTTTCTCAAAGCGAACCGGCCAGGTCCAGGGCTGGTCCGACCACGAAATAGATCCCGAACGCCACCATGATGACCCCGCACGCTGCGAACACGAGCTGGTGTACCCGGGGCGTCCAGAGGTGCTTGGTCCTGAAGACCGTGTACGAGGTCAGCATGTACCAGCCAAGGTCGCAGCTCCAGTGTACAACGGCAAAGATGACGACGATGATCGGACCGTACCAATTGGCGTTCATTATGAGCCATGCGCCGATCGTCGCCCACCAAAGAAGGAAGTACGGGTTCAGGGACGTCGTCAAGGCGCCTGCGGTGATCGAATCGTATGGGATGTATTCGCTACCGTCCTGAACGGTGTCCTTGTACTTTCTCAGCATCATCAGACCGAGGAATATCATCAGAGCGCCTCCCACCAGGCCGATCGCCAGCCTCACAGCTGTGCTCTCGAAAACATAGCCCAGGCTAAGGGCGATGATCGCCATGAGGGGGAACTCAACGAGTCCATGGCCGACCGCAATCTTGAATCCCGCCGACTTGTCGGTGTACCCTTTCGCAATCGAGGCGGCGAAAAGCGGTCCAGGGGTCATCACTCCCGTGAGCGAGATTACGATTGCAGTCCCCAGAAAAACCCAGATGTTCTCGATGAAGGGCTCCACGATTTCACTCCAGCGCGGAGTACCTATTTAATCAGTGCCAAGAATTCGTTCGCAATCAGTGTGCCAGCCCTTCCTGTCATATACTGGCAGGACGATGCGGTCACCGGTGATGACAAGAGGGTCAGCTGAGGTCCGTCAAGGGCCCATGATGAACCCTATGAGTGCTGAGATCTTGTCGACTGCCGGGCGAGCGCCTGCTCTTCCCGGCTTTCCCGTCTTTATTCATCAAGCATCTCCTTCGGACCGGATGCTGAAAGAATCCAAATATAGCTAGTCCAATCCGGCCTACGAAGGTGTAAACCTCTGACGGGGTCGCAGCAGAACAGACCGATGGGAAGGCCTCTGGGCGTCACCATTCTTGCGATCATCGCCATTCTCGCCGGGATTCAATCCCTTGGTACCGGGCTCGCTCTCGTCTCCTTTTCCTCGACCCTGGAGAAATCCATCTCTGGCATAATCTCGCTCATCGGATTCGGATTCTTGTTCGTCGGGTTATCGTACCTGCTGCTGGCCCGGGGATACGTCAAGGGCCGTGAAAAGGCTAGGAGGAAGGGAAGGATGATTGCGGCGTTCGCGATCATACTCGCGATTGCAGGCGTGATAATACTGCCAGCGAAACTGGCTGCGGAGTCGCCCGTCTGGACAATCTTCTTCAACATCGTGATAATCCTTTATCTCGGCAGACCGCGCGTGAGGGCGTTCTTCGCTTCTAGATCCGGACGATGAGAATTCAGTCGGCCCGACAATGCTCCGCTCTCAGCCCTCGTGGCCCAATCTGTGCGTTAGCTGCATAGGGTGACCAGATAATCGATGAACTTGCTCAGAGGCATCCCATCGTGCCACCTCATTATCAGATTGCCCTCCTTCGACGGCGCGATCTTGGGCAGCCGTGTATACACCACTTTCAAACGGCCGTTGATCGGTCCGACATCGAGCGTGAAAATCCTCCACGCGTCTCCTCTCTGTCTCTTGTATCTGAATGCGTAGATTGGCATGAGCCCGACGCGTCTGCAATCATCCATCATCTCTTGTGCTTGGATGGCCAGTTTTTCGCTCCTACTGAACCTAAGAACATCGCTGATGGAGCTCTTGACCTCTATTGGGAGTGACATGTCCGACCTTATCGCAACGAGGTCGACACCCAGAGAGCCTGCTCCTCTGATTACCATGAACGGCCTTTCCTTGATCCTGTAGTAGGCCGTCCTCTCATCCTCGTCGCAGGTCTTCGTAACCCTGACCAGCATGTCCGGGTCTGCTCTAAGGATCCCCTTGAGCTCCCGCTCAAAAATGCGTCCCATCGCCTTCGTCAGCTGTATGCGTCACTCTGGATAAATCACTTTTCACTGCAATCAGCGAGCGCGTTCCGCATGAGCTCGTCATCCAGGACCGATTTGGGGACTTCCGCGAAGAACCTTGCGTTCAGTGATCCTTTCAGTTCGTCAGGAACGCAATCGCAGTCGTCCGTCAAGGCAGCATACAGAAGATGCAGGCGTTTCACAGACAGGTCATCGTAGTGCCATACGACATCGTACATTCCGGAGAGCTCAAGGCTCCTCAGCATGAGCCCGCATTCCTCCTTTGCCAGCCTCTTGGCCGCCTGGATCGCCGTCTCGTGCGTCCGGATCCTGCAAGAGGGCAATCTCCACTTCTCAGAACCTTTCTCCCCTACGAGTGCGATGCCTTTCTCTCCGACGATCACGAGAACCAACTCCCCCTTGCACGGCGCGTAGTTCAGGTCCGCCTTGTCCTTTCCCATGTCGAACTCGAACTTGCGTACCTCGAAATGCGGAGTGGTCGTGGCCAGATCGTCGATTTCGTCCGCTGTCGGGAGCTCCAGAAGCATCCTCTTGGGCGCCTTCCTCACGGAACCAGTCTTGACCTGTCTCTGGGGTATAGGACGGCCTCCCTGATGTTGGGCAGGTCCAGCATCTTCTGGACATACCTCTCGATCCCGAACCCGAATCCTCCGTGCGGTGGCATTCCGTATCTGAAGCCCTTGAGGTAGAAATCGAAGGACTCGAGGCTAAGGTTGTTCTCTCTCATCTGTTCCGTAAGGACGTCGTACCTGTGTTCCCGCTGTCCGCCGGATACTATCTCCTGCCCTTTGTAGTCGAGGTCGAAGTATCCCGTCGTCTCTGGGTCGTCGTCTCGCCTCTTGGCGTAGAAAGTGCCTCTTTTAAGTGAGGTCGGGAACTCTGTGATGAAATAAAGCTCAGCTTTCTTGTCGCGCTTCATGACCTCGCCGAGGGACTTCTCACCTTCGGTCCCTAGGTCGTCCCCTTGCTCGATCTTCGTCCCCTCGGCCTTCACCATCTCTACGGCGTCCTTGTACTTCACCCTCGGGAACGGGGTCGAGGGATTCTCCAGCTTGATCCCGAGGATCTCCAGCTCGGTCTTCGCGTTCTCGCGGACATAGTCCAGACTATTGACAACGATTCCTTCGGCTACTGCCATTATGTCTTCCGATGATTCGATGAATGCCAGCTCGACGTCGAGGGAGATGAACTCGGCTATGTGGCGTATGGTGTCCGATGCCTCTGCCCTGTAAGCCGGCGCGATCTCGAACACCCTGTCAAGGCCCGTCGCCATGAGGTTCTGCTTGTACAGCTGGGGGCTCTGGGCCAGGTATGCGTTTCGGTCGAAGTACTTGATCGGGAAGAGTGTGGAGCCGCCCTCCGCCCCAGCCGCGACTATCTTGGGCGTGTGGACCTCCACGAATCCCTCTGACATGAGGTATCTTCTGATGCCTTCAGCCGTCTTTGCCTCGACCTGGAATACCGCCCGAACTTCCGCCTTCCTCAGGTCCAAGAACCTGTTGTTGAGCCTGGTGTCCAGATCCGCTCCGACCTTGTCAATGACTCCGAGCGGCAGCGGAGCTTCCGCCTTGTTCAGGATCTCTATTCGGTCAGGAATGATCTCGAAACCGGCTCTCGCCTCCTTGCTCTCCTTCACGGTCCCGGTGACGAGGATGACGGATTCCCGCTGTATCGAGGCCACGAGGTCGAACAGTTCCTTGCTCCTCTTCTTCAGAGTGGTGATCTGAGCGACGCCATCTCTGTCCCTGAGCTGAAGGAAGGAAATCCCTCCCAGGTTCCGCAGGTCCTGGACCCAGCCTCCTACTGTTACCTGCTTCCCGAACATCGAAGCATCGATTTGCTTGGAGTATGTGATGTGCTGCCACGGCGGCAAGAAAGTTACACCGTCCCCGCGTAACCTAGTCGAAGTTATTAACTGTTTTCTTGGACCGATGTCCTGAGCCGTGTGATAGTGTTCCACCAAGATGCCAAGGAATGCATTTGGCGAACATTAATCTCCATGCAAGGCTTCCTCGGTCCGAGCCCTCAATGGTGTGCCGATGGAGCTGTCCATTCTCGTCTACGTCCTGATGATCATTGCCTTCGCGAAAGGGCTCGGTGAGGTCTTGTCGAGGGTCAACCAGCCCGCAATCGTCGGCGAGCTTCTTGCCGGGATTGTCCTGGGCCCATTCATCCTCGGCGAGGTCTTCACCGGATTAGGCAACATGTATGACGACCAGTTCATCAAGAACCTGGGCGACCTGGGAATGCTTTTCCTGATGCTGTATGTGGGCCTCGAATTCTCGCCGAAGCTCATCAGGTCTGCCTCTTGGCTAGGCGGTGCGATCGCGGCCGTTGGAATTGGTGTTCCACTAGTCCTGGGCCTCCTCGCGGGTGTGTACTTCAACCTCAGCGGACTCACTCTTGCCTTCGTGGCAATCGCTCTGTCCGTCACCGCTCTCCCAGTCACGATAAGAATCCTGAAAGACATGGAGGTTCTGAAAACAAGAACCAGCGGCACGATCGTTAGCGCCGCGCTTATCACGGATATCACATTGCTGTTCGCCTTCGGCGTCATCCTCGGGGCGGATCAGCAGTCCACCGCGTTCGAGACTATTGCCTACCTCGCTGTCAGCTTCATAATCTTCTTCGCCCTCGCCCTCATAGTCGGTCGATTCTTCGTCCCCCAAGTCTATCGAGTCTTGCGCTGGATGCGGACGGGTGAGGCGGCCTTCGCAATCGCGGTCGGCATCGCCATCGGGTTCGCGATAGCGGCAGAATGGGCGGGTCTCCCAGGCGTTATCGGAGCGTTTGTTGCCGGGCTTTTGCTGAGGGAGACTGGGACGGGGCTGAGAGTCTGGAATAGGGTCGAGGATATTCTCTCGGGCGTCACACTTGGTTTCCTGGCACCCATTTTCTTTGTCGTGATCGGGTTCTCAGTTGATTTCGGGAGCGTCTTGGACTACCTTCCGCTTTTCGTGTCAATCCTGGGAATCGCAATCGTGGGTAAGATTGTAGGCTCCTACGTCCCCGCCCGCATCGGAGGTCTCCGAAGGAACGAATCCATGGCGATCGGTTCCATGATGATGGGCAAGGGCGCGATGGAGCTCGTCTTCGCGCAACTCGCCTACGAGCAGGGATTGATAGAGCAGTATCTGTTCTCACTACTGGTTCTCACAGCATTCATCTCTACCATTCTCGCGCCGATTCTCTTCAAGATCTACTACAACCGAGCGGTGAAGGCAAAGGAAATACAAGCTGAGGCCAGCGGGCACGATCTTGTATCGGAATCCATAAGCTCCCGCTAAAGCAATCTGGTCACTAATGCGAAGCCCGATTCTTCCCGGACATGTCCCTGTTTGCAATGACGATGCCAATCACGATTATCACGCCGCAGAAGGCAGTCCAGGGCGCGACGCCCTCGTCTCTCAAGAACCATGCGAACAGCGTTGCGAAGACCGGCATGAGATAGATGAAGAACGCCATCTTCGAAACCTCCTCATGCTCCAGGGATGAGAGATACAGAACGGACGACACCCCGGCACACAGGAATCCCAGGACCAGCAAGTTCAGCACGGAATCTCCTGTGATCGAACATGGAATCGCTCTCGAACGGCACCGCGAGGCCGAGGAGCCCCGTTCCGATGACCAGCGAAAGGCCGATGATTAGGATAGGAGGGTTCCTCTCAAGCATCCTCTTGGCAGAGACCCACGCGAGTCCGTACGAGGCGGCGGATATCAAGATCAGGATGTTGCTGACGAAGTCTTCGTTCTCGAGCGAAACGCCCTCGCTCGCAACAAGCAATATGGTCCCTGTCATGGCCACCGCGGTCCCCAAGCCCTTCATCCTCGTGAGCCCCTCCTTGAGCAGGATAACAGCGAAGAACAGCGTCATGACCGGACCGGAGGACTGTATCACCGATGCAATTGAGGATGTCCCGTGCTGGAGCCCCATGTTCTGCGCAATGTTCGGGATTGTGACATAGAGCACTCCCAGTGCGAGCAAAGGCCTCCATTCTTTTCTCAGCGCATCAGATATCCTTCGGAGCGGGTAACGGATCACAACGACTACTGCCATCAGGCTCGACGCGAGGGCGAACCTGACAAATCCGAGCATGACTGGCGAGAAACTCTCAAGTCCGATCTGTATCAGCGGGAACGCAAGGCCCCAGAGCGCGACCGCAATCAGCGCGAATGCGGAAACCGTCAATGCGCTGCTCCGCGTAGTCATCTGAGGCGAGGCGATGACGAACAAGGATTTGAGCCTTCTGGGCGTTGAGCCGACCTTTCCCACGTCCCCCTCAGTTAGGAGTGAAGAGGCCTACTCCCCTACGATGACTCAGTCTAGCTGCTTGGGCCGTCCTTTCCTTGCCTCTTCTTGCTGAGAAAATCGAGGCGCTTGCCCTCATCGTAGAGGCATTTCACGGCCTTCGCGGCTCTCATTGCGGAGGAATAGACAGGGATGTTCTTCACCCTGAGTTCCTGCACAACCTCGTCTATCTCGGGGCCGCCCACCCAGCAGGCAACGATCGGTTTCTTGAGGTTCTTCTTCTCCTCCACCAGCTTGATGACGGCTCCCACATACTCCCTTGGTCTGGCGATACCTGCGTGAACGCAGGTCATGACGAGTGCATCGACGTTCGGGTCCGAGAGCAAGATGCTGCCAGTCGCATGATACCTGTGGAATCTGGCATCGCCAGTCACGTCCAACGGGTTCCGCGCGGTCGTGATGCTGGGCAGGTGAGGCCGAAGCGCTTCGAGTGTCCTCTTGCTCAGGTTGGGGACCTTGAGACCGATGGACTCGCACCAATCCGCCACCATAATGCCCGCGCCTCCACCGTTCGATATTATCCCCACCTTGTTGCCCAGGGCAGGCGGCTGGTATGCCAGCGCTCTTGCAAAGTCGAAGAGCTCGATGACATCGTATGCCCTCTGGATGTGGACCTGCTTGAAAGCGGAGTCGTAGACTGCGTCGGATCCGCTTAGTGATCCCGTATGAGTCGATGCAGCTGCGGAGCCTGCTGGTGTCCGTCCAGCCTTGATCGCCACGATTGGCTTAGGGCACCTTCTCGCTGCGTCAAGGAACTTCTTCCCGTCCTTGATGCCTTCGATGTACATCGCGATGACCTTGGTCGATGGATCCTGGCCCAGGTATTCGATCAGGTCCGCGTCGTCAACATCTGCCTTATTGCCCACGCTGATGACCCTTGAGAGGCCGATGTACTCCCCGTTCGCGTAGTATATCATACCTATGCACAGGGCACCGCTCTGGCTTATGAGCGCGATCTCACCTGGCCTCGGCATGCCGAAGACGAACGCTGCGTCCAGGTTGTCAATTGGATCCTTGTATCCGAGCGTGTTGGGACCGATGAGTCGAATCCCGCCCTTCCTCGCAATCTGGAGCACTTCATCCTCGAGCTGCTTCCCCCGCTCGCCCGTCTCCCCGAAACCGGAGGAAATCACAATCGCTCCCTTGACCTTCTTCTTTGCACACTCGGTCATGACTTTCGGGACGAATTCGGCGGGGACCGCGATTATGGCCAGGTCGATGTCTTCTTTCACGGCAATGACGCTGGGCTGCGTCTTCAGGCCCATGATCTGAGGCGTCTCGGGGTTGATCGGGAAGACCTTCCCAGTGTATCCCTGGACCAGAATATTCTGCAGTATCTCGTATCCGATCTTCATCGGACTTCTCGATGCCCCTATGACCGCAATGGACTTAGGCGAGAAAATGGGTCTAAGCTCTTCTACAACTCCCACGGTCATTCACTCGCATTCGGAAAAGAGTCCTAGGTTCGCTTAATCCTTTGCACTGAACTGGGGCTGGGGTCAGCCGCTCTTGACACATCTTGAGAACATGTGAATCGTGTTAGGCGTGAGCTACTTGACAGGTCTCTGGGCGTCGTCCGGTTGTGATGTGCCAGAGCCCGTTATCACTCCGCTTGCCGTGTCCGTCCATCGGAAACGGTTAATATACGCCAAGCGTCTTATCGGCAGAACTCAGACAAATCTTGCACTGTGTGAGTGTGGAGGAAGCTGAAATGCCGGAAAAGGTAACTGTTTCACTAATCAAAGCGGACGTCGGATCGATTGCGGGGCATTCGAAGCCTCACCCGAAGATGTTGGAGGTAGCTTCGGAGCACCTAGGCAGAGCCGTGAGAGACAGCCTCTTGAACGACTACTACGTCACCAGGTGCGGAGACGACATTCAGCTGCTGATGACTCACCGGAAGGGCGAGAACAACCGCGAGATCCACGAGCTCGCTTGGAATGCCTTCATGGCTGCGGCGGCCGAGGCAAAGAAGATGCATCTCTACGCAGCTGGTCAGGACCTACTTTCGGACGCCTTCTCGGGCAATGTCCGCGGCCAAGGTCCGGGCGCGGCCGAGATGGAGTTCGAGGAGAGGCCCACAGAGCCGATGCTGGTCTTCATGGCTGACAAGTGCGGTCCAGCCGCATATTCGCTTCCAGTCTCCAAGATCTTCATGGACCCGTTTACCACAACCGGTCTGGTGATCGACCCAAGGGCTCATCTTGGATACGACCTCGAACTCGTTGACGTCGTCGACCATAAGAAGGTGGTAATGAGCTCGCCG
>CAZTFD010000029.1:0-12838 GCA_964612225.1 uncultured Thermoplasmata archaeon
GTGGTCTGAGGTGTCCGTATTCGTCTGAGGTGTCAGTAACGCATACGCTAGCATCACGATCCCGACAGCGGCGATTGCTACCGCAAGTAGCTTCACTCGTTTGCTCATATTCGACTCTCGACGGTCATCACAGTTGCACTGAGCTATTTCTAGGCTTTCCCACTTCTGAATGGTTCATCTGGTATGCGCCAACGGATAGAAAGTTAGAAATGCCACAAGAGGCTTGGGCTCGGTGAGGGTGCGCTTGGTCGAGCAGAGGAACACCAGGATCTCCAAAGATCACTACTTCATGAACATCGCCATCGAGGTCGCCCGCAGGAGCACATGCACCAGGAGACAGATAGGCGCCATAATCGTGAGCGACGTTGGAGAGATCAAGAGCACGGGCTACAATGGGAATCCGCGTGGACTGCCGCATTGTCACGAGATCGGATGCATAAGAGACAAGCTCGGAATCCCGTCGGGCACGAGGCTCGAGACCTGTACGGCCGTACATGCAGAGCAGAATGCCCTCATCCAAGCCGGAACGAATTCACGCGGGTCCACGCTCTACTCTACGATCGTCCCCTGTCCAATATGCGCGCGAATGATACTGAATGCGCAGGTGGCTCGTATTGTCTTCATCGATGATTATTCCGATTTGACGGGCGTCGAGCTGCTCAAGCAGGCCGGGATCAAGCTCACGCGCCTGGACAAGAAGGGGTTCGCGGACAAGCTAAAGAAGTAAGTCCGTTGCCCCCGCCCTCAAATGTCGTTAACTGTCGAGATAGAGGCACAAGAAGTCGAAAATGTCAGACCCCGTAGCCTATTTATATCGAAACCCGCATCAACGAACTGGACGTGTCTGACTTGGGCAAGGCCGAGATCCTTCACGAGATCAAAACCTCAGAGGAGCAGGTCCGCGTAATGACGAAGGAGGCCGAGGAGAAGCGCAAGCAGCTCCAGGCCGAGGGCAAGCGGGCGGCAATCCAGAAGACCGAAGCCGCAGAATCGGCAATGAGGAAGAAGCTAGAGGCCGAGACCGCGGAGGCACAGGCGCGGACCGATTTGAGAAAGAAGGTCCTTCTCCAGGAGGGTCAGAAGAGGGCAGAGGCTCTCACCGCGAGCGCTCGAAAGCGCGTGCCCGAGGCCAAGGAGTTCGTTCTCACAGAGTTTGAGAGGGCAGTTGATGCTTAGGCCTGAGGAGATGACTCGAGCAGTGGTGGTCGGGTCAATTGACAGCCTCGATACATCAATCGAGTGCTTGTACGAGCTGGGCGTACTTCATCTGATAGATTTCACAGAGCAGGACGAGGAATTCAAGCTAGGACAGCCTTTGCCTCAGGCATCCACCGCTTCCCAGAAACTGCTCAAGCTGCGCTCAATGATGCGCGCGCTCGAGATAGAGGAGCACAAGCCCCAACAGAGGCTCCATGTCCGCGCTATTGAGACAAAGATGGAGCAGGCCCTTGTGACGCTGGACCTCAATACAACAAGCAAGGCTGAGGCCAGACAGAGAATACAAGTTCTGCTCCGAGAGAAGGAGGGTGAGATACGCGCGCTGACCCCCTTCAAGACTTTCGGAGTGCCCGTTGAGGACTTCGAAGGCTACGACAACATCTCATCTTTCGCGGGCACGTGCAAGACCGACCCATCGGAGGCGATATCCGCGAAGGTCAGCGGGGCCGAGATCTTCAAGGAGGTCTCCAAGGAGGGCGTTGCGATCGCGATATTCGTCAAGAACGAGGACAAGGCCGAGGTGGCGCGGATCCTCTCGGAGCACAACTTCCAGGAAATCAAGCTCCCGAAGCTGAAGGGCCTGCCGCAGAAGATCATCGACATGAACATCTCCCAGATCTCGGAGCTACAGGCAGATCAGAAGAGGATCGAGAGGGACATCGAATCCATTAGGACGCAGTTCGCGGACCTCATCATCTCATCAGAGGAACACCTCTCTATCGAAGTTCTGAAGGCAGAGACCCCTCTCAGGATCGCGGCATCAGCCAATTCATTCGTGATCGACGGTTGGATACCGACGGCGAGGCTGGATGAGATACGTACGGGCCTCGATTCCCTCTGCTGCGGCCTGGCGTTTGTCGAGACCGTACCGCCCGAGAAGGAGGAGGAGCCGCCCGTGAAGCTGAGGAACCCAGGACCGGTAAAACCGTTCGAATTCTTCATAAACCTGGTCTCCACGCCGCGATACCAAGAGATCGATCCCACGCTGATTCTATTCATCACATTTCCTCTATTCTTCGGCTTCATGATTGGCGACCTTGGTTTCGGACTGAGCCTGCTCGCGCTCGGGGCCGTCGTCCGCTGGAAGTTCAAATCGTCCCCTGACCTGTACAAGCTGGGCGCGATAATCCTGGCGGGCGGTTTCATGGCAAGCGTTTTCGGTCTTTTCGTTTTCGCCGAGGCCTTCGGAGTGCCGTTCCACCCGCCGGCTGAGCATCCGGACGAGCATTCCTGGGAGGTCGTCGCGAACATCCCCATCCATCCGTTGCTGGACAAGATGCGCGATTCCATGGAGATGCTCGCAATCTCCCTAGTCGCCGGCTGGATCCACCTCACTGTCGGATTCGCCTTCGGTTTCGTGAACCATCTCCCTCACAGCAAGAAGCACGCTGTGGGCAAGATCGCATGGCTCTTGGTACTCTTCGGGCTCTTCACCGAGATGATGGTCATAGCTGGCGGCGCCACTGAGACGAGCCATTTCATGAACTCGACGCTCCTGTCACCTATCCCCGACATCACTACCGTGGTCATAGGCATCACGGTCTCGATGCCAGCTCTCGGGCTCATCGTCGCGGGCGTCGTCGGCATTGCGGCCTTCGAGGGTGCCATGGCGCTTACCGAGGTCGTGGGAGTCTTCACGAACCTCGTATCATACGCAAGGCTGGCCGCGATGGCGATCGGCAAGGGCGCCGTGGCAGTCGCATTCAACTTCATGCTGTTCCCTCTGATATTCGAGAGCGGAAACATCGTCGTGGCGATACTCGGAGTCCTGGCACTGTTCGTGTCCCAGGCGTTCTTCGTGTTCTTCATCGGTGCTCTATCATCAGGGATTCAGGCTGTCAGATTGAACTATGTTGAGTTCTTCCTGAAGTTCTTCGAGGGCGGGGGGACCGAATTCTCGCCCCTGAGCTACGAGAGGAAGTACTCCGTGACAACGAAATAGGAGGTAGAACAAAATGGCATTGGACCCAGCAGCGGTCGGAATGGCGCTTGTCGGCGCAGGCATCGCAATAGGCGCAGCGGGCATTGGCACCGGCATAGCCCAGGCACAGATCGGAGCGGCGGCAGTGGGCGCAACTGCGGAAGACCCCAAGATGTTCGGAAAGGGCTTGACCTTGATGGTCCTGCCCGAGACCATCGTCATCTTCGGGTTCGTCGTCGCGTTCCTGATCTACGGCTTGGTGTGAGACGGAAAGCAGAACGGAAGTCGGCGATTCGAGGCCGAGGTCATCGGAGCTGAGGTAGGATGAGTCTGAACAAGGTAGTTGAAGAGATCCTTCGCAGGGGAAAGGAGCACGAGCGCGAGATCATCCAGACGGGCGAGAAGGAGCGGAACGAGTTCCTGCTCCAGGCAGATAAGAAGATCCTTGAGGAGAGCGCGAAGGCGAAGAGGAAGAACGATGCCGCCGTCGCCCAGATGGAGCAGCAGGAGCTCTCGAGCGCCGAGCTGGAATCCAAGAAGATCCTGCTCGCCGCCCAGAGGGTCTCCTTAGAGGAGCTTAGGCAGCAGGTCTTGGCGGAACTCGGTGAGTACCCCGCGGACATGAGGAAGAAGCTCTATGCGAAGCTGATCGCGAAGGCCAAGAAAGAGTTCGGGGAGTGCGTCGTCTACTCGAACAAGGCCGATAAGGCGCTTCTCCAACTTCCGACCGGCATGAGCGCCGGCTCATCGATAGACTGCCTCGGAGGTCTTGTGTTCGAGAACAAGGACAAGAGCATCAGGCTGGACTTCCGGTTCGAGAGCATGGTTGAAGATGTCTGGAACAGGAACATGCGGGAGATATTCACCAGACTGTTCGGGTGAGATGAAGGATGCGGTCTTTCAGCGGCAGAGGGAACTACGCATACGCGTGCACGCGCGTGAAGGCCAAGAAGCGATTCTTGCTTTCCCGCGACGCCTATTCGAGGATGCTCGTCATGGACGTTCACGAGATAGGCAGACTCCTCGGCGAGAGCCAGTACCACGATGAGGTGGCGAAGTACTCCCCCAGGTATTCGGGAGCGGGGCTTGTCGAGGTGGCCGTGACGCGGAATCTGGCCAACACATACTCCCATATACTCGCGTTCACAACCGGGCACCTGAGAGACATGGTGGGGAACTATCTCAAGAGGTGGGACTCGTTCAATGTCAAGACGGTCCTAAGGGGCAAGGTCACGGGCGTCAGGGACGAGGAGCTCATGGACACGCTCGTGCCTGCGGGAGCGTTCTCGGAATCGTATCTCAAGTCTCTGGTGCAGATGACGTCCATGCAGGAAATCATGGACGACCTCTCTCATGAGGCGTCGCTCGCCCTCACGCCCGAGCTGATCCGAGAGGTGGTAGATTCAAGCAGGCTCGCGTCTCTGGAGGACCACCTCGACCTGATATACTACTACGATCTGCTGAAGGTAATCGACCCGACCAAGACCGCGGGCAAGATCCTCAGGGACTTCATCAGGCGCGAGGTCGACGTGACGAACATGAAGGTTCTGCTGAAGCTGAAGGCGGAGCGGATCCCGGAGGACAAGATAGTGAAATACCTCATACCGGGCGGGATCGAGTTCGGGATGGACAAGCTCAAGAGTCTGGCTCAAGGCGAGGGGCTCACATCGCTGATCGAGGAGCTGGAGAAGTGCTCCTTGTACGACGACATCAAGCCCGCCCTAGAGCAGTTCAAGACGGACCGGAAGCTCTCCGGAATAACGATAGCGCTGGACAGGGCGCTGATAGGCACGAGCGAGAAGTTCGCCCACTTCTATCCTCTCTCGGTGCTGCCTATCGTGAACTACATGGTGCGCAAGAAGGTGGAAGTGGACAACATCAGGATTATCGCGAGGGGAAAGGAATCGTCCCTCTCGCCTAAAGTGATTGAGGATCTGTTGGTGGTGTGAAGTGGAGATCGCAGTAGTGGGCTCTGAGGAATTCGTCACCGGCTTCAGGCTGGCCGGCATAAGGAAGGTCTATGCCGTCTCGCCTGACGAGCTGCTCGAGAAGGTCGCGCAGGTGATGGACGAGGCGGAGGTAGGCATACTCGCGATGCATCAGCAGGACTTGGACAGACTGCCCCCTCAGCTGCGGGCCAAGATGATGGAGAGCGTGGACCCCGTCGTCATACCCGTCGGCCTGGAGGAGGGCGACATGAGAGATAAGGTTCGTAGGGCGATGGGTATCGACCTGTACAAATCGAAGTGAAAGGAGCGCGTTGGATATGGCGGAACAGAGGAAGGGCAGGATCAGCAGGGTTGCAGGACCGGTCGTCACGGCAGAGGGCATCTCGCCGAGAATGTACGATGTAGTCTTCGTCGGCCAGCTGAAACTCATGGGCGAGGTCATCAAGCTCATTGGAAGCAAGACGGTCATCCAGGTGTACGAGGACACTTCGGGCATCAGGCCGGGCGAGGAGGTAGTCGAGACGGGCGCTCCGCTCCAGGTGGAGCTGGGCCCAGGTCTGCTGTCTAGCGTCTACGACGGCGTTCAGAGACCTCTCCCGGTGCTCAGGGACAAGCAAGGGGATTTCGTGTCCCGAGGAGTCACTGCACCAGGCCTGGACAGGGCTAAGAAGTGGAAGTTCACCCCGAGCGTGAAGAAGGGGGACGACCTCTCGGGTGGGGCGATCGTAGGCGATGTGCCGGAGGGGAACATCGTCCACAAAGTGCTCCTCCCGCCGAGCGCGAAGGGCAAGGTCAAGACGATATCCGCAGGGGACTTCACGATTGAGGACACGATTGGCGAGCTCGACTCAGGACACAAGATCAAGCTAATGCAACTATGGCCCGTGAGGCAGTCCAGGCCATATGTTGACAAACTCCTGCCGGACATACCACTGGTAACGGGCCAGAGAGTGCTGGACATGTTGTTCCCGCTGGCGAAGGGCGGCACCGCCGCCATCCCCGGCGGGTTCGGGACGGGCAAGACAGTGACGTCCCAGCAGCTCTCGAAGTGGAGCGATGCGCAGATCGTCATCTATGTTGGTTGCGGAGAGAGGGGGAACGAGATGACGGAGGTTCTCACGAGCTTCCCCGAGCTCGAAGACCCGAAGACGGGAAAACCCCTGATGGGCAGGACCGTGCTTGTGGCGAACACGTCGAACATGCCCGTCGCCGCGAGAGAAGCTTCAGTCTACACCGGTATAACGATAGCTGAGTACTACAGAGACATGGGGTACGACGTATCCCTGATGGCCGACTCCACATCGAGGTGGGCGGAGGCGATGAGGGAGATATCGTCCAGGCTCGAGGAGATGCCGGGCGAGGAAGGATATCCCGCATACCTGGCCTCAAGACTCTCCGAGTTCTACGAGAGGTGCGGCCGCGTGAAGACCCTGTCTGGCCAAACCGGGTCCATATCGGTCATCGGTGCGGTGTCTCCCTCGGGCGGAGACTTCAGCGAGCCCGTTACACAGAACACGCTCAGAATCGTGAAGGTGTTCTGGGCACTCGACTCGAAGCTCAGGGAGAGAAGGCACTTCCCAGCCATCAACTGGCTTACATCCTATAGTCTGTACAGCCCCATCCTAGAAGACTGGTACAGGAAGAACGTTGCTGAGGACTGGAACGCGATCAGGCTCTGGGCCATGGAGACGCTTCAGAAGGAATCCGAGCTGCAGGAGATAGTGCAGTTGGTCGGATCGGACGCTCTACCCGAGGAGCAGAGGCTCACCCTCGAGGTCGCTAGAATGATCAGGGAGTTCTTCCTGCAGCAGAGCGCGTACCACCCTGTCGACACGTACAGTCCGCTCAAGAGGCAGTACGAGTACATGAGGGCCATCAGAAAGTTCTCGGAACACGCGAGAAAGGCCATCTCCCTCGAGGTGCCTCTCGACAGGATCATCGCCCTCCCATGCAGGGCCGACCTTGGCAAGCTCAAGTTCGAGGAGACGATTGACAAGGACATTGGCACCGTGACCGCTGCGATGGACAAGCAGTTCTCGGGGCTGGGGGTGTGATGTAGATGGTGAAGGAGTATCACACGATCAACCAGATAGCCGGGCCGCTCGTTTTCGTGGAGAAGACCGAGCCTGTCGGATTCGGAGAACTCGTGGTCATAGCGCTCCCGGACGGCTCCACCAAGAGGGGGCAGGTCCTGGACACCTCGGACGAAGTCGTGGTCATCCAGGTTTTCGAGGGCACCGGAGGGATAGACCGAGCCTCGGGAGTCAAGTTCCTCGGCGAGACCGTCAAGATGCCAGTCTCGAAGGACATGTTGGGAAGGATATTGTCAGGCTCTGGAGACCCGCTGGACAAGGGCCCGCCCATCATACCCGACAAGCGGCTGGAGATCATAGGAGCGGCCATCAACCCGTGGGCAAGGGACAACCCGAGGGAGTTCATCCAGACGGGCATATCCTCCATCGACGGAATGAACACCCTCGTTCGGGGGCAGAAGCTCCCGATCTTCTCCGGGTCCGGCCTTCCGCACAACGACATCGCTCTCCAGATAGCGAGGCAATCGAAGGTCATAGGCAAGAAGGAGGACTTCGCGGTCGTGTTCGCAGCCATGGGGATCACGAGCGAGGAGGCCCAGTACTTCATGAAGGACTTCGAGAGGACTGGTGCGCTCAAGAGAGCGGTCGTGTTCCTCAACCTCGCGGACGATCCCGCCATCGAGCGTTTGCTGACTCCCAGGCTCGCGCTGACGACTGCAGAGTACCTGGCCTTCGACCTCAACATGCACGTGCTGGTCATCCTCACTGACCTTACGAACTACTGTGAGGCGCTGAGACAGATCGGCGCTGCGAGAGAGGAGGTGCCCGCGAGGCGCGGCTACCCAGGATACATGTACACAGACCTTGCAAGTCTGTACGAGCGCGCGGGCAGGATCAAGGGCAAGAAGGGCTCGATCACTCAGTTCCCGATCCTGTCGATGCCCGGAGACGACATCACGCACCCGATCCCGGACCTGACGGGCTACATCACCGAGGGCCAGATAGTCGCATCGAGGGACCTGCACAGGAAGGGCATATTCCCGCCCGTGGCCGTGGAACGGTCGCTGTCTCGGCTCATGGGTCAGGGCATAGGTCCGGGCCACACCCGGGAGGATCACAGAGCGGTCTCCGACCAGCTCTACGCCGCTTACGCAGAAGGCAGAGACCTGCGGGGGCTCGTGGCGATCGTCGGCAAGGAGGCCCTATCAGAGAGGGACAGGAAATTCCTTGACTTCGCGGATTCGTTCGAGGACAGATTCGTCCGGCAGGCCAAGGACGAGGACAGGACCATAGAACAGACCCTGGACCTTGGCTGGGAACTGTTGTCCGCGCTGCCGGTCGATTCGCTCACCAAGATCGACCGGAAGATCATCGAGAAGTATCATCCGACAATGAAGAAGAAGTGAGATACAGATGGCGGTTAGAGAGATCCAGCCCACTCGGTCAGAGCTGCTCGAGGTCACGAAGAAGATCAAGCTGACCCAGAACGGCTACAAGATACTGAAGCTGAAGAGGGACGGCCTAATCCTGGAATTCTTCAAGATCCTGGACCAGGCCAAGGACCTGAGGGTCGATATCGCTAGGAGGTACAGGGAGGCGAGCGAGAAGATCGCCATCGCGAGCGCGGTCGACGGCGTCATAGCCGTGCGCTCCGCATCGTATGCTCTCACCGGCCATCCCGAAATTCAGCTGCGGAGCAGGAACCTGATGGGCGTCGTCGTGCCCAACATCAGATCCAGCAAGATCGTCGCTCCGCTCACGGAGCGGGGATACGGCATCATAGGCACGTCACCAAGGATAGATGAGGCAACGGATGCTTTCGAGAAGCTCGTCGAGACCATCGTAAAGGCGGCTGAGCTGGAGACCACGATGAAGAAGCTGCTGGGGGAGATCGAGAGGACCAAACGCAGGGTCAACGCGCTCGAGTTCAAGGTCCTACCAGAGCTGGAGGAGATCGAGCGCTTCATCAGGTTCAGGCTAGAGGAGATGGAGCGCGACAACACCTTCAGGTTGAAGAGGATAAAGAGCAAGTCGGCAAAGGCTGGAGCTTGACCACGTGGCGCTGATGGACATATTGCAGGACCGCGAGAAGCTCATGAAGCTGATGTTGCTGGGATTCCTCGCGAGCCTCGTGTTCATCGGAATAGGGTTCTTCATAATGATACGCGACGTCATGTCTTGAGGATTGCTCAAATCACTTCACGAGCCCTCTCTTCTTGAGGTATTTCCCCCGAACTGAGAGTGCGTTGAGAGCAATCACGGCCCTCTCCGGCACTGGCATCACTGGAATCCCCCTAGAATCGAGGAATCCTTCAGACTCAGGATCCTCGATCCCGGCGAAGCACGCGACGGTCGGTTTTCCGCTCAGCTTCGATGTGATCGCGATCCACTTGGCTATCTCGTAAAGGTTTGTCGCGGCCTGCCTAGCTGCGATGACCAGTATGCCCTTGACCTCGGGCGCCTGGCCCACGGCCTTCAGCACGTTCGCATATCGCGCGGTGTCCGCGTCCCCTATGATGTCGACTGGGTTCCCCCAACTCCACGTCGGCGGGCAAGCCTTGCCTATCTCGTCCAGAGTCCCTTTCGACAGATCGGCCAACGCCAATCCGATATCCTCCGCGTAGTCGGTGGAGATGACTCCCATGCCTCCCGCGTTGGTCACGATCGCTATCCCTTCTCCGACAAGGGGAGGTTGGTTCGCGAGCGCCTGAGCCGCGTCGAACAGCTCGAACATCGTCTTCGCGCGATATACCCCGGTCTGTTTGAAGACCGCATCGAAGGCCGCATCCGAACCGGCTAGCGCGCCTGTGTGGGAGCTCGCGGCTTTCGCTCCTTTCTTGGACCTGCCGGCCTTCAGTATCACGACCGGCTTCTTCTTTGACGCCTTCTCGAGCGCCTTGAACAGTTCCTGGCCTTTCCGGGTTGATTCCATGTACGCCGCGATGCACTTCGTTTTGGGGTCGTTCGCGAAGTAGCTGACAAGGTCGGAATCGTCTATGTCTGCCTTATTGCCGGAGCTCACGAACGCTGAAAACCCGAGCATCTCGCCTAAGGAGTATTCGATCGCCGCTGTGCAGAACGCGCCGCTCTGCGAGAAGAACGCTATTGAGCCTTTCATCGGCGACGCACGCGCGAACGAGGCATTGAGCTGATGATGCGGCGAGATCACTCCGAGCGAGTTTGGCCCGACGATCCTGATTCCGTGCTTGTGCGCGATCTCGAGCACAACCCTCTCGCGTTCCTTACCCTCTGCGTCACCTTCGGAGAAGCCTGCGGAGATGATGGTAGCACACTTCGTCCCCTTCTGACCCAATTGCTCCATGATGTCCGGCACAAGCTTCGCGGGAACGACGACGACTGCCATGTCGACCTTATCAGGACAGTCGATGACCGAGGGATAGCACGGCATCCCCAGGATCTCCTTGTAGTTGGGGTTCACGAAGTATATCTTGCCCTTGTAGCCGTCGCTGAACAGATTCTCTATGATTATGTTCCCTATCTTGCCGGAGGTAGGCGTCGCACCTATTACAGCGACTGACTTCGGTCTGAAGAACATGTCCAGGTCGTTCACGACCGGCAATCCCGTTCAGTGGATATCAATCCTTTCGTGAGCCATCAGCTCGAGAAATCCTCGATCCAGGCCTCGCCAGTCCCTAGGTTCACCATCGGGACCTTCGCCGGGTCCGGTGTCTGATTGTGCATCCTCTGGAACGCGGTCTGGGACTGCCATGCCGAGGCGTTGATGAGCTTGATACCCCTGTATTCTGCTATCCCGCACGCGTGCACGTGCCCCGTGACGAATATGTCCGGCACGCGGTCGATGACCATGTAGTCCTTCTGTTCGGGTGCGAGCGCAGTCTTCTCCCCATAGGTGGGAGCCAAATGCCTCCTTCTCAGCATCTCCTTCATGATCTCGGTCGGTTCCGAGTAGTTCAGATTCCTGATGCTCGCGATGAAATCGTCCATGCTTCTCCCATGGTATGCGAGGATGGTCCTCCCCTCGATCTCGAGATAGCACGGGTTACCGACGAATGTCACTCTGGAATCGAACATGGATGTGACCTCTACAGGGAGAGCAGGCTGTGGCTCCGCAAGCCTTACTGCGTCGTGATTGCCGGGCATCATCACCAGCTTGATCCATTCAGGGATCATGTTCGCGAGCCTCGCAAACTCTGTGTATTGATCGTAAATGTCCTCGATAAGGAGCTCGTCCTCTTGGCCCGGATAGATCCCGATGCCGTCCACGAGGTCTCCCGGCATGATGATGTACCTGATGTCCTTGGCTGCCGGGTCCTTGGCCAGCCATGCAACGAACCTGCCCCAGGCATCCGGCATGAACTCCGTACTCCCCACATGTATGTCAGAGACAAATGCGACGACCGATCTCGAGCCGTTGGGCGTCATGCCGCTATTGTACGGCACCTCGGGCCTGATGACCTCCTTCGCGATGACAATCTCTCCGTCCTTGCTGAAGGACCCTACGACTCCCACGACCTCATCCTTAACGAACGAATCCATCCCTTTCTTGGAGCCCTTCATGATGAGGACCTGTATCTTGTCCTCCTCATCCTCAAGGTCGACCATCGTGTGACCGTTCTTGGTCGTTCGCACATCATTGACCATGCCGACGAATCTGATGTCCTTTTGTACCTTCTTCGCCTTCGAGATCGGTATGAGACCTGACAGCTCCCTCCGCCTTGCGAGAATCTTCTTGATGTTCGAGAACCGGTCGTTGAACAGCTTCGCGAAATCGATGATATTGCCTACGCAGGTCGAATCACCGGTTATGTCCTTTAGAATCTTCAGGTCGTCCGCTCTCTGAAGGGGTTCGCTTTTCTCCACCCCCTCCAATCTCGGGGGAGCAAATTCCTTCTTGGTCTGGCAGGTCAGATAGTCATTCACGTCTGTCTTGGTCAAAACGAGGGGTCTGTTCGAATCGTTGAGGATGGCGTTCGCGCATTTGATTGCGTCGGAGGCCTGGGCAAGCGCGTCGATGGCGTCAGGTTCGGCGAGTATGCCTTTCTCCTCAAACATCTTCAGAATCCGTTTCTTCATTCCGTCATTCTTAGCGCGGACGTCTTTAAATATCTTTCACTATGGAATATCAAGTCTTTCAGTTCAGACACCTAGCGACCCGGTCCGACCTGTTCCATCAACTCTGTGTCGATATATCGCTGTGCCTTAGTCGCAACATCAATATGGAATGAAAGGCGCTTCCGGAAGAGAATGGCTCACAAATGCGAAAATTGCGGCGCCTCGAACACGAACGAAGCCCAGAGGTGCACACACTGCAACTTTCCGTTCAATTACTTCACGTGGTATTGCGAATACGGTTTTGTAGCATTCCTGCGAGCCGGTGCCGTTGCCGGGGTCGTCATCGCGGCGACAACCTTCCCGGTGATAATCGGCACCATTATCGTCATATCAAGAAGCCTGGGAATTCAATGGCTGGCATTGGCAGCCGCGACGTCCATAATTGATGCAATCGTCCTCCTCAAGCTCAAGAACAGATTGATGCGAATTGGTTGGATGGGTCCATACAGAAGGACGGACTGGTGGCGACAGTGGCACGGGCCTTGACCCGCACTTTCGAGAAACACGCAAGAAAGTGATTCATGGAGACGGACGAGAGGCTTCCTCTAACGCTCATCTGGCAATGGTTTGACGACGCGAAAACGCACAGTTAAATATCTTTTCAAACATGGCTGGCAACTGGC
>CAZTFD010000030.1:0-12211 GCA_964612225.1 uncultured Thermoplasmata archaeon
GTATCAATGGTCTAGAGTCCATCATGTCGCTATTTCCCACGTCTGCGAACCGCACACGGTGGCTTAAGGGCTTCTGATGCCATTTCCTCCCTATGGTCTTTTTCGAGGCGAGGGACGTCCTATTGCATCTCCTGAGGCGGTTCTTGCGGGGGTGGTTTCGCACCGGCACCCCGCTTGCGCCAGTACACCAATACGGAGAGAATCGCTGCCAAGATGACTGTTGCAGTCAATGCAAACCACGGTATCCACAGGTCAGGGGAATTCGTGCTCCACATGCCCGGGTAGATGCCGAAACAGGCTGTCGATGTCGCGTTGTTCCCCGATCTGTCAACCGCCTTAACACACACGCTGTACCAGTGGTTGTCAAGGTTGGTTAACTCGTAGCTAGTTGCGTTGCCGACGTCGACCCAATCCCCATCTATGATTTGGACCTCGTAGTGGTCTAATCCGGACAGGTTGTCACTGCCAGACCATGACACCACAGCATGGTCCTTGGTTATTCTGGCGTTCTCTTCTGGTCCAACAATCGTGACTTGCGGAGCGACTGTGTCGCTAACAAATGTTATCTCGCCTGTCGCCTCATTTCCCACCAAGTCAGTCACGCGCACCTGAATCACGTGTTGCCCATCCGCGATCTGAGTGGTAAATGAGTCCGTCGCTACGTGTTCCCAATCCAACCCATCGACTTTCACCTCTCGGTTGAAAATTCCGTTATCATCTGAGCATTGCCACGAAATATTGACGATCCCCTTGAGGTACGTGCCAGATGAAGAGGTAGTGATTGGGGAAATGATTGCCAAGTCTGGAGAAATTGAGTCCACAAAGGCGTATATCGTCTTGTCGATTGTGTAGTTGTTGTACCCATAGCTGTCCAGCCAGTAGCAGCTCCTGACAAGTATAGTATTCCGGCCCTCGTTGAGGACAAGATCATCTACTCTCCAGTTCATTCCTGCGGTAGTTGCCGTCCGCAGGTGTAGAGCGTCTGGGCCGACAAGGATTCCTGCTGCATGTCCATCAGTCGTGCCCTGAACATCAATAGTGTGTGAACTAAGGTAAGCATAACAGTCACTGGGGACGGAAATTGCTGTTGTCGGAGTAAAAATCTCAACCCAGTATGAAACGGATGCGTCGAAGAACGATTTGTTGTTGTAGCCGTTGCTCCAACCGAGAGCGAACCATCCTGCAGTTTGCACCACGTATCCATCATCGTTTGAGAACCCGGATATTGGCGTCCAGTTCCTAGTGTTTTGCAGCTCGAACCCAAGGCTTTCAGACGAAGTCCAAATCCACCAGATGATGTCACCGACCGCACAATAGCCCACATTCAACCAGTAACTTGTGCCCGCTGCAATACTCGGGATCGTTCCGTTAAATTCTCGCGCCGAAACAGATGATGGAATTGCCACAAACGCGCTCAAGATCAATAATAGCAGGACGGTGCTTGAAAGAATGATTCTCAATATCCTCATCGTCATTTCCCCGAACCCCAATCACGTCTAGCTCCTTATGGTCTTTTCCGAGATTGGTCCTTCCGCATCGGGAGGGTTTATGTAAGGATAGCGCATTCGAGAGACTCGAGGTCGCATGCAGGACGTCTGGGTGGAGAAGTATAGGCCTAAGAAACTCTCCGATATCATCGGGCAGAAGCACATCGTCGAGCGCCTGTCCGCCTATGTGAAGACACGCAGCATGCCGCATATGCTTTTCGCGGGTCCTGCAGGATCGGGTAAGACAACTTGTGCGATCGCGCTTGGCCGGGAGCTGTACGGCGAGCAATGGCGAGACAACCTGATCGAGCTGAACGCTTCCGACGAACGAGGCATTGACATTGTTCGCGGAAAGATCAAGGATTTTGCCAGAGCCGCGACTTTTGGTTTTGCGGATTTCAAGATCATCTTCCTTGACGAGGCCGATTCTCTAACGTCCGATGCCCAGGCCGCCCTGAGAAGGACTATGGAGCGCTACACCCAGACATGTAGATTCATTCTTTCGTGCAACTACTCCTCGAAGATCATTGAGCCGATTCAGTCCAGGTGCGCCGTCTTCAGGTTCAAGGCACTAGCGGAGGCCGATGTGAAATCATATCTGCGGTTCGTCGCTAACGCCGAGCAGGTCGACCTGACTGACGACGGCCTGGTCTCGATATGCGAGCTCGCGGTCGGCGACCTTCGAAAAGCGACGAACATACTCCAGGTAGCAGCATCCATGGGAAGGCGCGTGGATCAGGACGCGGTCTTCGAATCCACAGAGAACATCAGACCGTCGGAGGTCCTTGACCTGCTGACAACAGCACTGACGGGCAACTTCACCGCAGCTCGATCTCGATTGGATGACCTGATTGTGAGACACGGCCTGTCGGGCGAGGACATAGTGTCTGGGATACATCGAGCAGTCTTCGACCTACCAGTCAGCGAGGAATCGAAGATAAGGCTGATCGACAGGGTTGGCGAGGCGGAGTTCAGGATGGTCTCGGGGGCCAGCGACAGGATACAATTGGAGGCTCTCTTGGCACACTTTGCTCATGAGGGCAAGAAGCCCAAGTAGAGCTGTGCCAGTGTGTCGTTCCCAGGGTGGCTCGCGGGGAACTCCCCTGCACAACAGTTAAATACGGCATTCCCTTTTGAGGCGCCAGAGGACAGTCAATGGCAAGATTTCCCGAGGCGGAGGCAAGGAACCTGGTCAAGAAGATCTGCATGAACTGCAACGCTAGGAACGCCATCAGGGCGACCCGGTGCAGGAAATGCGGATACAAAGGCCTCAGGATAAAGACAAGAGAGACTAAGAAGACGTGATGATCTCTCCATTTCTTCTGATGCTAAGATGCAACGCGGTTCGATATCTGAGTCGACATCGTTCGGACGGAGTCAGCGATTTCGCCATCAATGAATAGAAAAAAGGGGTGGAGGGGACTCCACCGCAGTTGGGCATCACCCTTTGGTCACACCTCTCCTCTTCCTTCGAAAGAGCGTGTTGCCAAAATGGCAACCCTAATCCGACTCACCGTATTATAACGCTTCTCATTAGCCAGGAGACAATGTTGCATTCTTGCAAGTCCACTGCGGCAATAGGGTGGCATTTGAGCATAAGGGATAACTTTAATTGAAATATGCCAATTCACCCTACGTGTGGAAATTCCTCGAATCTGAGATGCTAGTCATACTCGGACTCACTGAGAATGCGAATCGGACCGATGCGGAAATAGGCGATTTATACGGACTCAAGAAGGGCACTGTGGCTTCGATCCGGCGCCGGCTTCTTGATGCCGGCGCGATCACGTATGTGAACGTGCCAGCTTTCAACAGGCTCGGTTGCGAGATGGTGGGCGTTCACATGGGCACGGCCGAACCCTCCGAGAGACAGGACACGAGAGTGAATCATTATCTCGAATTCTGCGGCAAGAACCCACAAGTGTATCAGGGTCTGATCGGCGGCAGCAACATGGTTCTGTATACGGCCCTTAGGAACGTGACAGAGTACGATTCGTTTGTTCAGGCCCACAACAAGTTCTTCGCGAGCTCCAGACGCATGTCGAAGGCGAAGCTCCTCAGCACTGTCTTTCCGTTTGGGCTCTCGAGAGGGTCATTACTCCCAAACTTCGCCTCGATTGTTCACAGACACTTCCAGCTTGATGTGCCGGCCCCGAAATCCGCCCTCCCCGTTCCTGTCGAGACGGAGCCCGCTGATCTCAGCGAGACCGAAAGACTGACGCTCGTCGCACTGGTCGAGGATCCGCGTGCTTCCGATCGGGTGTTGTCTGCAAACGTAGGGCTTTCTCGGCAGGCCGTGACGCGCATAAGGAACAAGCTGCTCGAGGAAGGGATCTTCACGCCTGCGTGCATCCCGAGGTTGTACAAATGGGGTTTCGAGATCTGCGCGGTTGCTCATGCCAAGTTCAACATGGAGCTGCCTTGGGACAAAAGGCTCAAGACCCAGCCTAGGGAATGTGTCGACCTATCCTTCTACACTCTGTCTAAGGCGGATGAGTCAGTGGCGAACTATCTTATTGCGAAATACACGGACTACTCAGAGCAGCTCGATGGTCTTTTGGCCTGGTATTCCAAGATGAAGGCGTTCGACGAGAAGCCGGAAATCACGCTCTTCCCGCTGGATCGGTGCACCGAGCTCAGGACCTTTGACTACGGACCCGCTGTTCGGAACCTCCTGTTGGCATGAGACTCTTGACTCCTTCCGACGGCAATCTGTAAATATCCCGCAGGCCATTCTAGCCAGAGGTGGGATAATCAAGGTCACTACTCCGATGGCAAGTAGATGGGTGAAGGCTGCATTCCTCGTCGTGCTCGCAATAGTCTTGCTGCTGTACACGGACAAGGTCGTGACGGATCTTCAGACCGCTCTTCAGGACAACTTCGATGTCGCCTTCGAATGGACTTGGGATCTCCTAACGATCCTCCTGTGGATATTGATCGCATGGCTGTTCGTTGACGCTGCTCTTACAGTCGTCTTGAGCTTCCAGGAACAGAAGTACACTCTCTTGGATGTGATGAAGCGGCTTCTGGCAATCGAGAAGAAGCTGGGGATACGACACAGCGCCGCATCTTCCAGGACGATGGAGCTGTCCGGCGAAGTTGACGAGATTGCCGAGGAGAAGCCCGCTGTGACGGAAGATGAAGAGGTTCCGCCTCCGCCTAAGGAATGACTAGGCCGCTCCGTCAGTTCCGGGCTTTCCAGGCGCTGGCTCCGGAGCTGCCTCTTTCTTGGCCTTCTTCTCCGCCTTCTTGGGGCAGCTCATGTTGAGGCACAGGGTCCAGCGACCCTTGTTCTGCATGAGCACCTGGATCATTGGCGACCCGCAAGCATCACAGACTTCCCCGGTCGGAATGATCTTCCCTAGCTGGGGCAGCGGGTACATGACTTTGCACTTGGGGTAGTTCGAACAGCCCGCGAATCGTTTCCCTTTCTTCGACTGTATAGTCCTCAGGTCCCCACCGCAGGTAGGGCACTTTCCGACGAATCTCTCCTTCTGAGCGCCTGGGCATTTGGGATCTATGCACGCGATGATCGGCGCCTGTCCACGGGCGAGAGTCTTGATCTTCGGCGCACCGCAGACGCTGCACTTCTCTCCTGTGGGCAGGACCAGCAACCCGTAAGGCAAGGGATAAGTGTTCCTGCAATCCGGATAGTTGGAGCAGCCAGCGAAACTGCTGCCCGTCTTCATCCTGATCTGCATGAGCTGTCCGGTTCCGCACTTGATGCACGGCCCGAGCGTGTGTTGCTCTCTCAGGGCCTTCCTGATGTGCTCCCCGATGTCCTTCTTGTGCTTCTCAAGGGCCGTCATGATGTCTTCCAACATCGCCTGGCTTTCCTCAACGACCTCCGACTGCTCGAGCTCGCCCCCTGCGATCATGTCCATGTCGTTCTCGAGGTGCGAGGTCATCTTGACGCTCGTGATGTCGTTCGCATGTTCCTCGAGCGCTGATATCACCGCAGTGCCGCTTTCGGTAGGCTCGAGCATCCGCGCACCCTTCACAAATCCTCGATCGAACAGCTTCTGGATCGTCTCGTGTCGAGTGCTCTTCGTCCCTAGCCCAAGATCCTCCATCTTCTTGATCAGCATTCCTTGCGAGTACCTGTCCGGCGGAGTAGTCTTCTTCTCGGTCGATTGGACCCTTAGGACCTGAGCGATGTCGCCAGCCTTCATTGGCGGAAGGGTCACTTCAGAGACCCGGTAGTAAGGGTAGTACTTCCTCCACCCAGGGAACGTTATGTTGTATCCTTCACTGATGAACTGCTCCCCACCGATATCAAGCTCCACAATTGTCGTTATGGATTTGCACGGGGGTGCCAGGGTGGCCAGGAATCTCCTGGTCACCAGCTCGTAAACATCCCAGTGGTGTCCCTTCAACTCGCCCTTGACTGCCGCCTCTACAGGGTGTATCGGAGGGTGATCCGTCGTGCTCTTCTTTCCCCTCGATGGTCTCAGGCTCTCCTGGGATGCTATCTCCTCTGCCTCTTTTGCGAACTCCGACTTCCTCAGCTTCTCCAGGATGGACCTCAGGCTCAGCGATGGTGGATAGACCGTGTTGTCAGTCCTCGGGTATGAAATGTAACCGTCCGTGTATAGGTTCTCGGCAATCTTCATCGCCTGGGCAGCCGAGAGTCCGAGTTTGTTCGCCTCCATCAAGAACGCAGTTGTACTGAATGGCACGGGCGCCCACTCATTGTTCTCAGTCTCCTTGGCCTCTCTCACGATGGCGGTCTTTGCTAGCTTGGCCTTCGCGAATGCGTCATGTGCCAGCACGCTGTCGAGGAACTTGCCATTCTTGTGAGAGGCCTTGAACTCCGCTTCCTTCTTCAGGTCAGCAGTGACCAACCAGTATGGGATGGGCTTGAAGTCCTCGATTTCCCTCTCTCGATCCACGATGAGCGCGAGCGTAGGGCTCTGTACTCTGCCAACCGATAGGAAATCCTTGCCCAGCTGGCCGGAAGCGAGAGAGATGAACCTCGTCAGCGACGCGCCCCACGCAAGATCGATGAGCTGCCGAGTCTCCGCCGCGGCCGCCAACTTGTAGTCGACATCGACAAGTTCACTGAACGCCCTCTCTATTTCGGCCTTTGTGAGAGCGCTGAACTTAGCCCTTCGGATCTTCTTTCCAACATTCGCCTCTTCCAGGGCTTCGACTCCTATCAGCTCCCCTTCCCTGTCGTAGTCCGTTGCCACGATGATCTCATCGGCCCCGGCGGCTAGGTCCTTCAGTGCGTTCATTATCTTGCGGGCTGTCGGATCCACTTTCTTCTCGGGCTTCGCGTAGACAAGGTCCTTTGGAGGCACTGCATCCCAGTTGTTGTACTTGTCTGGGTAGTCGAGCATGATGATGTGTCCCCGAAGTCCGAGGACAAAATAATCATCGCCTCCTTTGCTGAAAGTGAGCACCTGGTTGCCGGCAACACTGCGGCTCTTTTGCGTGTTGTCTGAGAGGATGAGAGCAATCCTCCGCGCGGCGATGTTCTTCTCGCTAATGATTAGCCGGCGCATCCGTGGTTGGATGATTCGAGACTTATTTAATGATGATGGGAGGGTGTATTTCTTGTGCCAGATCTACGATCTGGCAGAGTTTGCAGGCGCTTCTCACCGCTTCCCCCACTTCTTCTTTCGCAGGTCGAGCGTCTCGTTTCGTCTCCTTCCCAGGCCCAAAATAGCCACAGGTACGCCCATTTCCTTTTCCACGAACTTCACGTATTCTTTCATATTCTGTGGCAACTCTGCGAATCCTCTGAACAGTATCTTCTTCATCTTGTCATCATCCAGCTCGTCCCATCCACCGATCTTCTTGTATCTGGGTTCACATTTCTGGAGAATCCTCAGGTCCGATGGGATGGTTGTTATTCTCTTGCCGTTGAGACTGTAGTGAGTGCAGATATTGAGTTCATCGAATCCGCTGAGCACGTCGATCTTCGTCATCGCGACACCGGTGAATCCAGAAAGCCTGCTCGAATACTTGGTGATGACCAAGTCGAGCCAACCACATCTCCTAGCCCTGCCTGTAGTTGTCCCGAACTCGCCTCCTTTCTCTGCGATTCGTTTCCCTATGCTGTCGGATAGCTCTGTTGGGAATGGACCTTCGCCCACCCTGGTAGTGTAGGCCTTGACGACGCCGTAGACATCATCCAGCTCGAGCGGGGAGATCCCTGACCCTGAGGCGGCGTTTCCTGAGACCGTGGTGGAAGAAGTCACGAAGGGGTAGGTGCCATGGTCTATGTCCAGGAGCGACCCCTGTGCTCCCTCGAAGAGCACTTTCTTCCGTTTCACCAACGCACCTTCGATCAGGACGCCTGTGTCAGTTACATATTGCTTCAGTTTGCGTCCGTACTGCGCGTATTCGTTTTGTATCGCCTTGAAGTCCAGTCTTGTGGAGTCCCCGTACGCGTCCAGGATCCTCTGCTTGAGAGGTACCAAGAACTCGAGCTTCTCTCGGAGCATATCATCATCAATCAGATCGTTCATCCGGATGCCCAGCCTCGCAGCCTTGTCGGAGTAGGATGGTCCGATCCCTCTGCCCGTTGTCCCCACTTTGGCGCCCTTCCTCAGTCGCTCTTCCGCACCGTCAAGGAGCCTGTGATATGGCATTATGACATGCGCTCGGTCGCTGATCCGCAGATTCTTCACGCTGACGCCTCGCGATTCGAGGCCTTCCAGCTCCTTGATCAGGACCCCGGGATCAATGACCACTCCGTTCCCAATGACCGCAAGCTTCCCGGGTCTGAGAATGCCTGATGGAACATGGTGGAGCGCGAACAACTCCTCTCCAATCTTGACACTGTGTCCGGCGTTGTTGCCTCCCTGGAATCGTACGACCATGTCGGCTTCATTCGCCAAGAAATCGACTATCTTCCCCTTGCCCTCGTCCCCCCACTGAGAGCCTACCACGACCAATGACGCCATCTTATCGGTAAGAGCATGCCCAGCCCGCTTATTTAAACATTTGATACCACGCGTTTGCTGGATTTTTCCTTTGAGAAACGCTTGTATCTGGTCAAGAGCTTGGCGGCTGTCAAATCGGTCTTCAGACCCTTCGGGTCGAAGTGTGTTCTTGAGGCTCGTGAACCCTCTTCTCGCAAGTGCTCAACGAAGTCCAACAGCTTGGGAGGAGCGAGTTTGGTCTTCCTTGCCAGCTCGTCCATCCCGTAGTATAGAGGCGGCATGCCGACCTCGTCCCGCCACGTCTCGAGGATTCTGGAGCACCTCGTGGATGTTCCCAGGTCCCCCGTTGCCTTCATGGACATGAGGAGTTCCTTGGAGAAGAGGTCTCCGACCCAGAGGGGTCCCGCATCATTCTCGTCCGTCCTCCCGCTGCTTACGGACCTCTTCAGGGTTGCCCTGTCATGTCTACAGAATCCCATCTTCTTGAGCGCTGAATCAGCTCTCCCAGCGCCGTTGACTATCCTGAAATTGCACCTGAAGTAGTGATCGGCATGGAAGCATAGGATTGGTTCGACGGCTCGGTCGTGCTTTGCGGCTTCTCTGACCACGAACCCGATGAGTATCCTGAGTCCCGTCTCATGGGCGAAAGGCGATTTCACCGAAAGAGCCCCGTATCTTCTGAGAGACGTTCTAGGATATGTCCCGTATAAGGGAGCCGTGTCTGTAGCTGTGATTGCCAGCACGCCGTGGTTCTTGCAGCTCTGGACCGCGGAATCAATGAAATCGACCGGGCTCCCGAACGGATCGATGTCCACGTAATCGAACTGCTCGTCTGCGAGGAGACCTCTGAGATCCCTACACTGAATCTGCACGTTTCTGAGGCTGTTCAGGTCGGCATTCTGTTTCATCAGGACTGCGGCGCGTAGATCGCGGTCGTTGAGGATGAAGTCCGCCCTCACTCCGCATTCGTTCGCTAGTCGAAATCCTCTAGCACCGCTCGCGGCAAGACCATCTAGGATCCTCTGTCCCTCTTTGAAGACCTCTCGACCGAACATTACCGAGACGTCTCTGCCGAACTCCATCTGCCTGTTGTAGAAGACCTCTCTGGTCTTCGTGCCTGGTCCTTGTTTGCAGAAGTTCTTCGGAACGAGAAGATCCGTCGTCCCCTCTCTGACCGTCTCGTAACTTGAGGAGATCAAACATACTCGCCTTTCATCAATTTGATTATCTTGTATGGCAAGAGGTTACGGTTGATCGGGGTGACCTCCAGGATGCGGACATCGTCTCGCCTGCGGATATCCTGGAGCAAAGGGTTCCTGGATTTCTTGTGAAGCGTCAATATGATTGGCTTGTCAACCTCCATGGCGTCTTTGACTGCCTTCACGAACTTCTCTGATTCGACCTCCATCTTCCCCACCTCGTCGATGACAATCACATCAGCGTTCTTGCTGGCATCGACGAGCGCTTCGACCCCTACCGTGTCGAGGCTTTCGAGGTTGACTCCGTACTTGCCGACGTAGAACTTGGATTCCGTCTCGATGTGGGCAAAGACGGCCTTGCGTTTTGTCTTCCAATCCATGACGTAGAACCCGACTCTCTTGCCATTCTCGATGATGGGCTCGGTGACCATGCCCCCGACGACGAGGCTCTCCTCCTCAAGCATCTCAATGACCTTCACGAGAGCCTGGGTCTTTCCCGCCCCCGGGAGCCCCGTGATGCCTACCTTTATGCCTCTCGTCACAGTGTCACCACGCAGCCACACAAACGCGTTCTGTATGGTCATCCAAATATATGATGAATATCATAAATCTTCGACATCCTAGCCAGGACACGGTCCTATCGCGCTGGCGATCGCTCAAATCTTCTTGATCTCCTCGATGAACATCAACGGGTAGTTCATCTCCTCAATGAGCTTCATCGAAGCCTTGACCCTGGCGGTCTTGTACTTCACGACTAGCGTAACGTCTAGCATGTCCCCCGTCAGTGATACGTAGTCGTACTGTCCGCGTTTGTCCTTGAGTTTGGTCCTATCGATTCTCACTCTGACGTCCTCTACGAACGGTTGCACTCTGCTTCCGGATTCTATGGCCTTCTCCAGGGTCCCGACGTTCTGAACGCTGAGCGGCACCCCGACGAATTGGTGGTAAATGGTGCCCAACTTGATCCCAGCCTCGAACGCGGCCCTCTCAGAGTCCGTGCAAGAGAAGAAGCTGTCAGCCTTTGCCTCTCTGGAGTTTCTCATACAAGGGCCCCCCGAAAACGTATACTAGCGTCAATGCCAGCGCAACGCCTGTGGCCGTACGTGAGGTTGCTGTATATAAGGATTGGTTGGCGACTAGAACAAGGCCAGTCATCGAAGGGAGCATAGCCAGCAGAAGGGCAAAACCCGTCGCCAGTGCCATCCTCCCCTGCACCTTCGGATACGGGATCTCCGATGCCATGAGGTAGCTTACCAGGAAGCTGAAGCCGAGGACAAGCCAAGGCAGCTCCCCTATCGTGTAGTAGAACTTCTCAGGCTCGGCGCCCGCTGATGTGCCAAAGAGAAGACAGATGAGCACTATTACAAGCGCTGCAGCGGGAGCGGGCATGCCCACGAAGTGAGGGAGTTGGTACCCCCCAGCGCTGAACCTCGCTAGTCGGAAGAGGCCCGTGGCGAGTATGGCGACCGCACAAAGAAGCACAATGCCATTCTCGATCCGGCCACCGATGCGGTCGTGGAACTCCGCGTAGATCAGGAGCGCTGGCGCGAAGGCGAAGGAGATAGAATCCGAGATCGAATCCAGGACCTGTCCCATCGAGTGTTTGCTGCCGAATCTCCTCGCGAAGTATCCGTCCAGGCCATCCATGAGCATGGACAAGAAGATCAGGCTCGTTGCCGCAAGGAACTTTTCGTCGAGGATGTACGTTATGGCGATGAAACCAAGGACGCCGTTCGCCAGCGTGAAAAGGTCCCCGAAGGAGACCCTACTCCACGCTGCCATCGCATACCTCCGCGATGCATGTGACGCCAGCGTGCAGTCTCTGGCCCTTGCCCACGATGATCCTCACCGAAGACGGAGGGAGATACAGATCCACTCTGGATCCGAACCTGATCAAGCTCAGCTTGTCACCCTTGTTGAGGTTCTGGTCCACCCTGATGTATGGAACTATCCGACGAGCTAATGCCCCGGTCATTTCGATTATAGAAATCTCTCCGATCCTCGTCCCGATCGATATCTCCACTCTCTCGTTGTCCGTGGTCGATTTCGTGAATGCCGGGAAGTGCCTCCCTTGCTGGTGAGACGTTCTCTGGACGATTCCTTTGAGGGGTGCTCGTGTGACGTGGACGTTTCTCAGGGCGAGATAGATCGAGACCAGGCCCTTCTCGTGATCGATCTCCCTCACGGTCCCGTCTGCAGGAGCCACGATCCCCTTCCCGATCTCCCTTCTCGGATCCCGGAAAACACAGACGAGGAACGATGTGAAGACCACGAGGGCCACGCCAACGTAGATGAAGAAAGGCAGGGTCAGCACTGATGCGGCTGCACCGAGACCCACGAACTTGCGCCCGCCTTTGGCAATCAACCTGAGCACCTCGAGTTCATCAAGCCATGCACGCAGTCAACCTCATCTGAGAAGGAGCTTGGCGTCGACAACGATGGCACCCTTCTCCTTCACAAAGACAGGATTCAGGTCCATCTGATCCACTTTGTCCATATACTTCTCGCCCAACGCTGAGACCTTCATCAGTATGTTGATGATCGCTTCCCTGTCCACCTTGATCTTCCTGAAGCCCTCGAGGATCGGTGCGGCCTTGATCTCCTTCAGCATCTCCTCGGCATCCTCCTTCTT
>CAZTFD010000031.1:0-11973 GCA_964612225.1 uncultured Thermoplasmata archaeon
AGGTCCAACAGCCCGTGGCCGGAGAAGTTCAACGCGATGATCTTCTTCTCGTTCTTCTTCTTGGCCTCGAGCGCGAGGTCGACTGCAGCCTTGATCGCGTGGCTCGTCTCCGGAGCGGGGATTATTCCCTCTGCCCTCGCGAACATCATCGCTGCTTCGAAGACCTCCTTCTGCTGGTAAGCGACGGCCCTCACTACCTTCTTGTTGACCAGTTGGCTGACTGTCGGCGCTGCGCCATGATACCTCAGCCCTCCGGCATGTATTGGTGAGGGCACGAAGTTGTGGCCCAGTGTGTACATAAGGAGGAGCGGGGTCATTTCGGCGGTGTCGCCGAAATCGTATTCGTACTTGCCATTGGTGAGGCTCGGCACGACCGTGGGCTCCACCGCGATGAACTCCGTCTTCATCTTCTTCTTCAGTTTCTGGCCGATGGCCGGGAATGTGAATCCGGCGAAGTTGGATCCGCCGCCGACGCATCCGATCATGTAGTCCGGCTCTTCGTCGAGCTTCTTGAACTGGAGCAGCGTCTCCTCGCCGATGATCGTCTGGTGAAGCATCACATGGTTCAGGACGCTCCCCAAGCTGTACTTCGTGTTCTTGCTACTGAGGGCCATCTGCATGGCCTCGCTGATCGCGATGCCCAGTGAACCAGGATGCTTCGGGTCCTTCGCCAGCAGCTTCTTCCCGAACTCCGTGAGGGTGCTCGGGGACGGGTTGACCTCCGCGCCGTAGACGCGCATCATCTCGCGCCTGTACGGCTTCTGGTCGTACGATGCGCGGACCATGAAGACCTTGCAGCTGAGACCGAAATGGCTGCATGCAAGGCTGAGGGCGGTGCCCCATTGGCCCGCCCCTGTCTCCGTCGTCAGGTGCTCGACGCCCTCTTTCATGTTGTAGTATGCCTGGGCGAGAGATGTGTTAGTCTTGTGGCTCCCCGCAGGGCTGAGGTCCTCGCGTTTGAAGTATATCTTGGCCGGCGTCTTCAGCGCCTTCTCGAGTCCGACGGCTCTCTGCAGCGGGCTCGGCCTGTTGATCATCATGTATCCCTGGAGCACCTCGTCGGGGATGTCGATGTAGTTGTCCGTGGCCATCTCCTGTGCGATCAGAGCCTTGGGGAACAGCGCCTCAAGGTCGGTCGGCGAGATCGGCTGCTTCGTCGCCGGGTTCAGCGGGGGAGCTAGAGGCTCCGGTAGGTCCGGCAGGATGTTGTACCATCTCTTGGGCATCTCTTCTGGTGACAGGTCCGTTCGTACTGGCTTCACTTGAATCCCTCTTGAGAATCCATGACTATTCGTACAGTATATATCTCTTTCGAGCAATGATGTACAAATGTGTTGCAGGCAAAGCCGCCTAGCGCACATAGGTGTGCATCGGGCGGGGTCGGCTACTTCAGGTAGATGAGCCGGTTGTGTCTGCCGTCCCAGATCCAATCGTCCTCGGTGACCGCCTCTTCCCTCTTCGTGATCATGTTGTCGAGCTTGGCGTCGATGTCATCGGCCTCGTGGACGGCTAGCGCCTCGGGGAACATCGGCTCGACGGGTGAGCCCCATTCCTTCTTGCCGTGATGCGACAGCAGGATGTGCCTCAACTTCGATGCTAGAAGGTCGGGGAAGCCTTGGAGCTTGAAGATCCGTCGCATGAGCTCTTGATCTCCGAGGATTATGTGCCCGAGCAGTTTTCCCTCCTCGGTCTGGTTGATGTTGCTCGTGACCTTGAAGCTCTGGACCTTGCCTATGTCGTGCAGGAGCGCCCCCGAGATCAGGATGTCCCTTTCAAGTCCGGGGTGCAGCTCTGCGATCCTCTCACATATTGCGGCGACGTTCAATGTGTGGTGTATGAGCCCTCCGATTGCAGCCGAGTGCAACTGGATCGACGCGGGCGATGAGGAGAACGCGTTCATGAACTCATTGTCCTTGAAGAAAGCCTCCAAGAGCCTTCTCATGTCGGGGTCCTTGACCGACTCCACTATCCCCATCAGCCGGGACTTCATCTCGCCGATGTTGTCGTACGATTTGATGAGCTCCCGGACATCGTAGGCGCCCTCATCGAGTCTGGAGACCGACCCTCCGTTCTTGTCATTGATGGATATCTCGAGAAGACCCCTGTACTCCGCGACCTCGCCCTTGATCCTGACGACCTCTTCCCTGTCGAAGGAGTCGTGGAGCTTCTCTACCGCGCCCTTGTCGGAGCCTCCCCAGTATTTGACAGTTATCTGGCCAGACCTGTCCGCGACCCTGAACTCGAACATCGACCCGTACTTGTAGTCAATGACGGGCTTCTTGTAGTTGACTGAGAAGTAGCTGTCGACCCTGTCCCCAGGTTTCAGCCCGCTCACGATCTGCTTGGATGCCATTCGAATATGCTCCCTTGTCGCTTCTCTACTAGACCGGGTTATGGGCAATGGCACGTATATGCTCTTTGTGAGCGGTGGGCCGAATGTCGCCTCCCTCAGCTGTCGGACCGCGGTATGCTCAATCGCCATCGCCGCCACTGTCTCCGGAGTCGAGCGGTACGACGTTCGGCCGCACACAGCATTCAATATCCGGGGAGTCTGAATTCTCCTCGCACTGCCTGTAGGCTACCTCGAACGCCCCCGTGCGATGCTCTTCTTTAGGTTCCGCTCGAGCAAGGCCTTCTTCTTGGGGTCCGCGAGCCAGAGCTTGGTCTCCATCCATACCTCAGGGCAATGCCTACCCTCTAGCCCCACGGTCTTCGCGATAACGTGCTCGATGTCCTTTGCGTTCTCCTTAGTCACCTTGATGCCGAGAGGTTCGAAGAAGCCTTTCTTGACCATGTGCGCAACGAAACAGGTCAAGATCCCTCACCTCTTGAGCAGTTCAGCCATGCGCTTCCCAAGCTCCCTCGCGCTCTGGACGCTGTCCTTGTCCTTTCTCGCATCGCCCTTGTCGTTCGCAGTGCCCATCGCCCCTGGCATGCCGCCGTCTGGACCGGCGACGATAATGTCCTGCATTGCGAACATGGAAACTATCTGAAGCACCGCGAGCTCCTGTCCTCCGTGGGACCCACCACCGACGCAAATCGCCCCTCCCACCTTGTCCTTGAAGTCCTTGTTCTGGTAGGCGATGACCGACCTGTCCATGATCGCCTTCATCTGTGCGGTGACGCCTCCGCAGTACACAGGGGACGCCAGGATAATGCCGTCCGCGCTGGCCATCCGCTTCATGAGCTTGATTCCGCCGTCCTTGATGGGGCAGTGCCACGACCCGTCGAAGCACATCTCGCATCCCGTGCACGGCCTGACGTCCAGGTCCCTGATCGACACTGACTCGACCTCTATCCCCGCCTTCCCCAGGGCCTTGGCCGCCTCGTCGATCATCGTCTGCGTGTTCCCTCCCCGTCTCGGGCTGCCGTTGATCGCAAGCACTTTCATGGTATCGCCGCTCTGAGTCTGAGCGTACCTGGACCGGGGTGCTCCCAGAAAATCCTTCCTAGTGAGGTGACCGAAAACCTGCCCCGGCCCCGCATCCCGGGGGCCGGAAGCATCGAAGACTCCCTCTTCTTGTTCCCATCACCAGCACTTCGAGAAGCCGCAGGTCCTGCAGACCACACAGCCCTCGACGTCCTCCACCATGCTGCCGCACTCGGGACACTCGGGGCACACATCTCCCTTGTCGACATAGTTCTGCTTCTGGGCGCCTCCGACATCCTTCGTGACCGCTGAGGTCCCTGCCTCCGGGGCCTCGCTCGCAACGCCTCTCTCCTTCGTGAAACGCTCCAGCGCCTTCGCGACGGCGTCGCTGCATGAGAGCACCATCCCCCCGGGCTGCCACAGCGGCGAAGGGCATCTGATGCCCTTCAGCTGTTTGACAATGACCTCCGGCTCGATGCCGGACCTGAGGGCGAGCGATATCAGCCTCCCGACGGCCTCTGCCTGGGAGGCGGTGCATCCGCCGGACTTGCCCATCTGGGTGAACACCTCGCAGAGTCCCCGCTCGTCCATGTTGATAGTAACGTACAGATGCCCGCAGCCCGTCTCCAGCCTCTGCGTCGATCCTTTGGTGACATACGGCCGCGCGCGCGGGAGCCTCGACGCTTCGTCGTCCTCGGGTGACACTTCCTTCTTGGGCTTCTCCCCCACGCTCAGGACCTGGTCCTCGCGGCTGCCGTACCTGTACACAGTAACCCCCTTGCACCCGAGCTCGTATGCGAGCTTGTACACGTTCTCGACGTCCTTGGGCGTCGCCTCGTTCGGGAAGTTGACAGTCTTGGAGACGGCGTTGTCGGTATGTCCCTGGAACGATGCCTGCATACGAATGTGCCACTCCGGGGAGATGTCGAGGGCCGTCACGAACAGCCTCCTGATGTCCTCCGGGACCATCTTCATGTCCTTGAGCGAGCCCTTCGTGGCGATCTCTTTCATCAGGTCGTCCGTGAAGAACCCTCGGTCGTGTGCGACCTCGGCGAAAATCGGGTTGACCTCCGGAAGGATGTCCTTGTCCATCACGTTGCGGACATAGGCGACGGCGAAGATCGGCTCGATCCCGCTGGAGACCCCGGATATGATGCTGATCGTGCCCGTCGGAGCGATGGTCGTGACCGTGGCGTTCCTCAGCTTCGCGAACCGCTTGGCCAATGTGCTCTCGGGGAAGTTCGGGAAGCTTCCGCGCTCTTCGGCGAGTGCGACGGACTCCTTGTGTCCTTCGTCGTTGATGAACTCCATGATCTCGCCCCCGAGCTTGAGCGCCTCACCCGAATCGTAGGGGATGCCCAGCCTCAGGAGCATGTCCGCGAAGCCCATCACGCCCAGGCCGATCTTCCTGTTGGCCCGGGTCATTTCCGCGATCTGCTTCAGCGGATACTTGTTGACATCTATTACGTTGTCAAGGAACCTCACTGATAGTCGGGCGGTTTCGCCCAGCCTTGCCCAGTCGAGCGCCAGCCGCCCGTCCTTGAACGTGAGCATCTTCGCGAGGTTGATGGAGCCCAGGTTGCAGGACTCGTAGGGAAGGAGAGGCTGCTCACCGCACGGGTTCGTGCTCTCGATCTCCCCGACCTTGGGCGTCGGGTTGTCCCTGTTGATCCTGTCCAAGAATACGATGCCTGGCTCCCCGTTCCTCCAGGCCATGTTCACGATCATGTCGAAGACCTTCTTCGCAGGCATCTTCCTGAGCGGCTGCTTGGTCCGGGGATTGATCAGATCGTACTCTCCGTCCTCCTCCAGGGCTTTCATGAACTTGTCGGTCAGGGCCACGGATATGTTGAAGTTGGTCAGCTTGGTCGAGTCCCTCTTGGATGTGATGAACTCGATTATGTCCGGGTGGTCCACGCGCAGGATGCCCATGTTCGCCCCGCGCCTGGTGCCGCCCTGCTTGATGGTCTCCGTCGCGGCATTGAACACCTCCATGAACGATATCGGGCCGCTGGACACGCCCGCGGTGCTCTTGACCGAGTCGCTGGCAGGCCTGAGCCTCGAGAAGCTGAACCCGGTGCCTCCACCGCTGTTGTGTGACACGAAGCCGTTCGCCAGGTATGCATGCCTCTGAGGGACTGTGAGGTCGACGACCTCCCGCCTTCCAGCCGTCAGGACCTCCCTGACGGATACGAAGTAGTGTCCCTCGTCGTCCGGCTCATCGTGCAGGCACCCCATCGCCCCGAGTTCCTCCGCCATGAGGTCGAGGTCCACCGAATCCAGGCGCTTTGTGAGGATCATGGAGTCGAATCCGACCTTCTCCCTGAAGACCGAGAACCCTGAACGAGTGCATATGGTGAGCCTGAATCCCTCCCTGGCTGTCGGGACCCCGAGATAGAACATCATCGTCTGAATGTCGGATGCGAGCCTCTCGGACCCGCACTCCGCGCTCACGACTCCCATCGGCGAGATCCAGCCACGGTCGCTGAAGGCCTTCCTCAGGAACGAGCACAGCGCGGGCTCGTCCGCGTGTATGAGCCGCTCGTCGGCTCCGGATCCCGCGAACTCCCATAGCTCGTGATGCACGGCAGTCTCCGTGCCGCCCAACCAACCCCCGAGCTTCATCACCAGCTTGTCATCGGGCCCGAGCTGGCCGATCTTGCGCCATTCGAGTTCGCCTTCGGGGGATCTGACCATCAGCTTGTGGAGCGCGGTGCCCAGAATCCTGTAGCCCTCAAGAGTCTCGACCGAGAATACCTCCTGGACACCGTTCTCGTGTTTGGATTTCACGATGTCCATGCCCTCGTGCGTCTCGATCCAGGTGCCTCCATCTATGGATCCGAGCATCCTGCAGCCTGAGTCGGTCATCACGAGCGTCTCGGGCACGAGACATTTGTGTATCAAGGCAGTGTACTTGATGGCGTCGAAAATCTCTTCCATCGAGTCCCCGATCGGCAGGACGAAACATGCTGAGAGCTGCCCGAGCTCCTTGCCCGCGTTCATCAGCGTCGGGCTGTTCGGCATGAACTCCAGTCGAGCCATCATCTCGTAGAATCTCTCAGCGATCCTGTCTATCTCAGAATCTGGCTTGCCGTAGTTCTTCTCGGCAAGGGCGATGCCGCGCGCCACACGCTCGAAAAGTCCTCTGGGGGTCTCGATTGGTTTGCCGTCGTCGTCCTTCTTCAGGTATCTGCGTTCCAGCACGACCTTTGCGTTCGCGGTTATTTGAGGTTCGAGAGCCCATCCATGTCCATTCGCAGAGCTATTCCCGGCGGCGACAGCGCCTCCTCTTGATTGGTTCGATGTAGCCGACATTTCTCCCCCTCTATGATCGGGATAGCCCTTTCCGGGCACCCCTTCTGCCCAACGCCTTCAGCGTCGTCGATAGCCTTGCCATTAGTTTCTCCGAGAGAAGACTATCTGTTGCCCCTCCACCTCCGCTTGGCACTCAAGAGGTGAAAAGCCTTGCTATTGCGTGCAGTCCGCGAACGCGATTCTTCGCATAAGTAGGTTTTCGAACACGACCTGATAACAGTTCTTCACCGGAAGCGGCGGTTCCACTGCAATTAGATATCATATATATTATCATGTTTGTTATCAATTGATGCCACCAGATTGCGTCAGTACTCGCGAATCGACGCTTAGCACCGCAGATCGCCTTCCGATCGCGATTCGATTCGGACGGAGTCTCGTCTTCGTGGAGACGATTCTTTCATCAGGGAGTAGTATTGTTTGAATAGCGGCAGGACATCTACCATAATGCAAGGGGCCGCGCAGGGCGCGGAGGCCGAGAGATGAAGGTCAAAGTGAAGCTGTTCGCAGCTTTTAGAGACATTGTCGGAGCGAAAGAGGAGGATCTCGAGCTCAAGGAGGGATCGACCGTCCAAAGCCTGCTCGAGGATTACATCCGAAGGTTCCCGCAGATGGGTCGTTTCAGGGAGCACATAATCCTGTCCGTGAACAAGGAGTATGGGGCTTCCGGCAGACTACTCAAGAATGGAGACGAGGTCTCCTTCTTGCCTCCGGTAAGCGGGGGATGAATATTGCATAGGCGGTGAGCAATCTGAGAATTGTGGCATTCTTCTCGTGCGTTTTCTGCTTGTTCTTGATGGCCACGGGTATTCAGGCGGCTTCCGGTCTATCATCATCTTCAATTACAGTCCTAGCAGACACAGAGTCACGCGCGCCCGAGATACAGGCTGCCAATTACGCTTATCACAATTATACTAACGTCAAGGACCATCTAGTTGCCATCGAGTCTCAGCACTCCGACATATCGATGCTTTACGACATAGGGAACTCCTGGGAGAAAGACCAGGGGTTGGCAGACAGAGATATCCTGGCGATCAAGATCTCTGACAACGTTGCCATAGACGAAGATGAGCCGGAGGTGCTCATTGTCGGATTGCACCACGCCAGGGAGTGGACCACGTCCGAGATCGCCCTATCGATCGCAGAGAATCTGACCGCCAAGTATCAGAACGATACTAGGTTGAGCTGGCTCGTGGACAACAGGGAGATCTGGATAGTCCCGATCGTCAATCCAGACGGGCTGGACTATGCGCTCAGCACGGATGAATGGTGGCGGAAGAACAGGCGTCTGAACTTTGACGGCTCCTATGGAGTCGACCTGAACCGCAACTACGACGGCTCTATGAACGGCGATTCTGCCGGTGCATGGGGTGGGACGGGTTCATCTCACCTACCTAGCTCCGATGTATACTGCGGAGTCGCGCCCTTCTCGGAACCTGAGACGCAAGCTGTCAGGGATCTGGTCCTAGCGCGGAATTTCACCATCATGTTGGACTACCACAGCTACGGAGACCTGGTCATGTGGCCGTGGGGATACACCACGAACAAGACCGCGGATGATTCTGATCTCGTTAGGATCGGCAACGAGTTTGCCGCGCTGAACGGATACCTCGCCGAGCAGTCTGTGGGACTGTATCCGACTACCGGTGACTCCCTCGACTGGGTCTACGGGTCGGAGAACGTGTACGCGTACTGCTTCGAGGTGGGCCAGCTGTTCCATCCGAGAAGTACGAACGAAGTCCTGAATGTCATAGGAGACAATCTGGCGCCCGCGTATCTCGGGATTGAGATTGCCGGTGACCGGCAGGAGCGGCAATTCCAGATCAATCATTCCGCTTCATCCGAGCGGGACTACGCAGCGACGGGCTTTCCGATAGATGCCGACATCACTTCGGCTAGAGGCGTCGACGTCTCCGCTCTGAGCGTCTTCTACAGGGTCGATGGGGGAGCATGGTCAGATGTCGGCATGAGTCAATTGGCAGGAAACGATACCTTCGAGGGGTTGATTCCAGCCCAGACCATCGGCAGTGCCGTTGATTACTACATCGTCGCGCACGATGTATCCGGCGTGGAGCTGATGTCTCCGAGGTACGCCCCGTACGAGCTTCACTCATTCCTTGTGACTCTGGGCTCGTACTCGACCTTCACCCTCACTCTCGTGACAGGTTGGAACTTGGTATCGGTACCTCTTTCCGACTATGGCTACAAGGCGAGCACGCTCGGCCTGAACCCTGGTGATACCGTGTCCAGGTGGGACTCGACGACAAAGACCTACAGGAGCTACATTGTCGGCGTTCCCGTGAACGACTTCTCAATCGCTCCGGGCGCCGGCTTCTGGATCAATGTTCCGACTGGTACGAGGTCGCTCAGCCTCTACGGATACGTCCCGAACACCACGCAGACAATCGATATCACCGTCCCGACGGGTGGCGGCTGGTCGCTCATAGGCTTCTTGGGGTTCACGATAAGGCACGCGAGCGACCTCCCCGGGATGTGGAACGGTACCGGGCCCATTACGGTGGTGGCAACTTACAATCCCCTCACGAAGTCCTACACCACATGGCTCAGCGTCATACCGAGCGTGAATGACTTTCTGATCGAGCCCGGACATGGATACTGGATCATGACCTCAGGGAGCGGTACGCTGACCTATGTTCCTTGAGGAGCCGACGCGCAGAGGTTCTTGATTTCCGGGTTTCAGTCCAGCAAGACGAACTTCAGGTAATGTCCCTTGGGGCACTCGACATCGAGGTCCTCGACTGAAACGATCTTGAATTTCGTCCCCTCCGCTCCGATAGGCTTGCAGAGCATGCGATTGGGACAGCCTGCCTTGTTGCAGTCCGCTTCTTCGAATGTGATCATGGACCCCTCGACCGCCAGGGAGTTCGGAATCGCTGCCCTTGTGGGGACGCGCTCCACCTCGACCACCCTCACTCCGCCCTCGTGGATCCTGCATTCATGATGGACATCCCTGACCTCTGTCACCTTGTACCATCTGTTCTGTTCGAGGTGGAAGCAGACGTTCTTCACCTTGCACTCCCTGCAGTCCGCTAACGGACCACCGAAGACGAACTCGAACCCCTTCTTGCACTGAGACTCGCCGACGACCGTCACCAATACCATCCTGGAACACCCCTTGCTCAGACCACTTTCGTAATCCTCGCCAGGCGTTGAGCGGCGTCCGGAGTCAGCCCCCTGTCCCCGAGCACGGTGTACCGGTCCTTCCTGATCTCGTGCGCATGCACGAGTGCCTCTATCAGCTGGTCTTCGGACACACCGAGCTCCTTGGAGCTCGTAGGCGCACCCACCATCTGGAGGGCATCGCGCAAACGTTGCCAGTTCCCTCCGTGTAGGTACATCATCATGATTGATCCGACGCCGCACTGCTCTCCGTGGAGAGCCTTGCCTGGCGCGATTTTATCGAGAAGGTGAGAGAACATGTGTTCCGAGCCGCTCGTCGGTCTTGAGGAGCCCGCAACGGCCATCGAGATCCCGGAGATGATGATGGGCCTAATGGCCACCCACACACTCTCCTCGAGGTTGGGCTTGATCCCGGCCGCGTTATCGATTATGGATTCCGCGGCGTACCTGGCCAGGTTTGCCGCGCTTGAGCTGAAGTCCTCCGTCCTGAGTCTCACGGCAAGCTCCCAGTCGAGCACGGCCGTCGTGTTTGAGATGACATCGGCGCACCCTGACGCCAGAAGACGGTACGGGGCTTTGACAATCAGTGCGGTGTCTGCAATGACTCCCAAGGGCACGCTGGCATTCAGGGAGAGTGAGTTGCCGCCATCCTTGATGGATGCGCGCGGGCTCGCGAGTCCGTCGTGCGACGCGGATGTTGGCACACTTATGAACGGCATCTTCAGGTTCGCCGATGCGAGTTTCGCCAAATCAATCTTGCTTCCGCCTCCGACGCCCAGGAGGAACGATGCCTTGACATCCTTCGCGATCTCCTCGACCTTGACCAGGTTCTGCTGAGTAGCGACCCCGACCTCGACCTGCTGCACATCGTACTTCTTCTGCACGAGAGCGTCCTTGACATGGTGGGCAGCGAGCGCGCCTGTCGTGGGGCCGGTGACTATGAGGGCGGTGCCCTTGAGTCCGAAGTTCTCGCACATGTCGCCTATTTGACCGATGCAATCGTGGCCGGCGAGGACCTGCCTGGGGAAATTCATCGCCCGGGTCTTGGTGAAGCCATCCAACATCTTTCAGCACTACCTCGGTACAATATACCCCTTTGGTTCTTTAACTTATCGGTTTGTATTCAGATGCAGACATATATATGCCAGCAACCAGAGAACAAGGCGGATTCGTCACTTCATGCTAGATAGTCTCTCCATCTTCTCTATGAGGTCGTCCATCCGGAACGGCTTGGGCAGGAACTCGATCGCGCCCGCGTCCCGGGCCTCCTTCTCCACCAGCACATCCGCGCTCACGAAGATCACTTTCTGGTGGGGATTCATCTTGAGGATCTCCTTGGTGGCGTCAACCCCGTTCATCACGGGCATCCTGTGGTCCATGATGATCACATCGGGCTTGTCAACCGAATTGCCGTACTTCCTGAGCGCTTCCTCGCCGTCGAACGCAGTGCCGACCACCCTGTAGCCTCTGAGCTGGAGGATGTCTCGGTACAGCTCGACGATGAAGAGCTCGTCGTCAACTATCAGAACGCTTGTCATGGCTTCCCCGCCTTCCTGAGGAACAACACGAAGGCCGAACCTTCGTCCTCGGTCTCTCCTAGCTGGTGGGCATCGAAGTCTCCGCCAAGGCTGACCGCCATCATCTTTGCGAATAGCAGCCCCGCCATCTTCACTGCCGTGGAGCCGTCCTGCTGATAGATCGCATCGATGCTCGCGTCCTTCATCGCTGGTGGCAGCCTGGCATTCGGGTCATCGACCGTGATGCTCCAGCACATCTTGCCGCCATGGTCGACTTCCTTGAGCTTCAGGGCGAGCTCGACCTCCTCGTTCTTGTCCAGTCTTACGATGCTGACCAACAGGTTGAGGATCAGGTTTTCCGCGATGCTGTCCCCTATCACGTAGGCTCCGTCGATCCTCGGGCTTATGCTCAGACGGACCTTCTTGTCGGGGAAATGTCTTCGAAGCTCCCCCTCGGAACGCAATATCGCGGCCATCAGCTCTGCAGGTTTGAAGGAGTTCGGGTCTACTTCCCTCGCGGCCATCAGCCTCTTTATGTTCTCAATGAGGATCGTGGAGGTACGGATATGTGACACGGCTTTCTCCGCGTACTTCCGTGTGGCCTTGTCCGTCTCCGTGTTCGAGAGAATCAAC
>CAZTFD010000032.1:0-11682 GCA_964612225.1 uncultured Thermoplasmata archaeon
GTATCCGAAGGGAGGAGGGAAGAAGGAGTCTGTCGTCCCCCGTTAGTAGTCTGTTCAAGATCCTCAGGCCGCAGTTCCTGATCGCAGGGCTGTTTCTCAACCTGCTCGGCATCGCCTTAGCCGCAAACGTTGGCACGGCCATCGACTGGAGCAAGGCGGCCGTGTTCCAGGTCCTTGTCTCGTCAGCGCAGCTAGCCGGAGCCGTTGTGAACGAATACGCAGATGTCGCAACGGACTCCATCAACAAGAACAGGACCTGGTTCTCAGGCGGGAGCGGCGTGTTCGCAAAGGGGCTTCTCGGAAGGAACACGGTGATAGCCATGGCAGTTATTCTGACAGCCGTGAACATTGCCGCCATGATGATGATCGCTTTCGTCTATGAGACCGGACTCCTGGCGTTGATCTTCATGGTCGTAGGGCTCGTCCTCGCTCTGGGATATTCTCTGAGGCCAATCATGCTCTCGTATAGGGGTATCGGGGAGCTGACGATGGCTTTCATGGTCTCGTTCCTCACGCCGACCACATCGTTCCTCGTGCAGCGCGGTTCATGGGACAACTCGGCCTTGTCGCTCTCGGTCCCGATCGTGTTCCAAATGCTTGCGCTCATGATGGCGGTCGAATATCCGGACTACGAGGCCGACAGGACAGCGAACAAACGAAACCTGGTGGTGAGGCTCGGGAGGGACAGAGCCTGGAGGCTGGGGCTTGGATTCCTGGTCATAGGAGCTGCGACCGCGCTATCGGGGATGTTGTTTGGCATGACAGCTCCGTTGTCTGTGCTCGTGGCTGCCATTCTGGGAGCTGAGGCCGTTGTCTTTTGGAAGCTAGAGAAGAGGGTGAGGACGAATCCCGCGTACTGGTGGGCCACCGCGGGCACATCGGGATTCTACATACTCGTGCTCGCATCAGCAGCGGCCATCCTAGCGGGCAGCTGACGCAGAATCATTTCTTCTTGTGTATGGGACACGCGATGCCGAGCCTGCAGTACCGGCACTTCTCCTCTTTGACGGGCATGATGGCCTTCACCATGTGTCCGTACTTGCGTCTCGGCAGTCTGGTCCCCCTCAACGGTGAGAGCGTTCGACTTAGATAAAACCAAGCTCGGGTCAGTGCACTCGCGGAAGGATCAGATTGAACACGCAACCCTTGGTGTAATCTCCCTGCACGATGTCCGAGACCCACATGCTCCCGTTGTAGCGCTCGACTATGCCCTTCGCGGCTGCAAGGCCGATGCCGAACCCTCCCGTGAGTTCCGACTTCGATGTCTTCGCCATCCTGAGCACCTCTCCCTTCAGATGGTTAGGGATGGCCTTGTTCGGCTGTTCCACTCTGATCCACCATGAGTCCACCTTGCGCTCTGCTCTCTGTTCGGCGAACACCTCCAACCTGGTCTTCTCGTTCCTGTCTGACATCGCTGCGCTGTAGAACAGGTTGATGAAGATGTCGTCGAGCATATCGTCCGCCAAGACCATCATCGCCCCTTCAGGGACTTTCAACGAGAATTCCAGGTCCTTGCCGTGGGCATAGCTATGGGTGCTCTTGATCGCGTGATCGATCGCTTTCTTCAGGTCCATGCTGCGGAGCTTCTTCGGCAGAGGTTCTCTCAACCTCGACATCGTCCTGACCATCTCCACCAGGCGCATCATGCTCTCCACCTGACGCGAGGTCTTTTCGACCGCGGTCATCACCTGCGGATCGAGGTCCTTCATCGCCCTTATCGAATCGAAGTACGCTATGATGGGCGTCGTGTAGTTCGCGATGTCGTGCGTGAGCAGGTCCATGTGCAGCTCTATCTGGTCCCTCACCCTCCTCAGCTCCTTAAGGAGCTTCGCATTCTCGAGCGCGACGGATGCGTGGTTCGCGAACAGCGTGGCAATCTCGAGGTCCTCCTGCGTGAAGCTGTCAGGCGGATAACGTATCAGCTCGATGACCCCGAGGACCTCCTTCTGACCGATTACGGGGACGGCCAGCATCCTAGTATGCGCCTGGGGAGTGCCCGGAATGATCGCTCCTCTAGGGTCGGACTCGGTGTCCCAGATTATCTCCGCCTTCCGAGACCGGGCAACATAACCGGCGATTCCAAGATCCACGGGAAAGTCCCTATCCGCCATGGCCTCGCTTGCGTATGGACCCGTGGCATATGCGGGGTTCCCTACCCTCTTCTCCCAATCGTAGACATAGAACCCGAACTCGTCGCACGGTATGATCTCGGCCATGCTCGTCCCTATGATCCTGTAGATCTCCTCGGATTCGATCTCCTGCTGGAGCTTCGCCGCCGTGTCGATCAGCAGCTTCTGGGCCTTCGTCCTGAGTTCGAGCTGCTGGAACATCGCAGCGCTCTGGAGGACCCAGGACAGCTGGGTTCCGAGGTCATCGACGACCGCGACCTCTCCCTGGGTGAAGGGGATCTGTCTCGAGTTGTCTCCAAGGACGAACAGTCCAACGACATCGTCTCCTTGTATGAGCGGGACGGAGATTGTGTGCATGAACGCAAGCCGGCCGATGACTTTCTTCTTCTTGAGAGAATCCGGAGCGCCCTCCGTCAGGATGGTCTTCTTATGCGCTATCGTGTCCGATGCTATCGGGAACGAGTCCAGGAAGATGGTCGAGTCCTTCGAAAGCGACAGGCCCTTCGCCGAGCATGCCTGGCAGGTGAGCTCTTTGGAGATGGCGTTGTACTTGAACAGTGCCACAAAGTCGATTTCGAAGTAGTCCATGGCGTTCCTGCAGAACCGTGCCAGCCCCTGGTCAAACGAGGATAGTCCCTCGGGGAAGCCGGGCAGGCAACGCGCAATAGAGGCTCGCATCTCCGAGTACGCTTCGTGGAGAAGGACGGTGCCTTCGATCGACCGGTCTATCATCGCGTCAAGCGCGAGCTTCGCAGTGACCCTCTGAATATCCGGAAGGTCGTGCTCCACAACATAGAGGCAGACATCCCTCAGAAGATTCTGCTTCTTCACGAGTGCGCTCAGAGCCATCGTCCGTGAGTGCTCGGTCCTGATTGCGCTCTTGAGCATCTCGTGGGCCTTCTTGTTGTTCGGGTCCGTGGACTTTTCCACGAGAGCTTCGAAGAAGTACCGCAGACGATCGATCCTGACCTCCTCGGAGTCGCCGAAGTCAGCACCTCTGATGTAAGCCGACTTCGCGGTGCTGGTGGCCCAGCTCTCCACTATCCTTCCCGTGTTTGCCCTGAGAACGTCGAAGATCGCCTTGTAGTCGTTTGACGAGCTGGGCGTAAGTGTGCGTGCCATTGATGTACAGCTCTCCTCCAGCTCAGCTTTGGGGGGGCTGTCAATATGATAGATGTCCGAGAATAAAGCGCTTTTCCAATGGAAATGAAGCGATTTGGGCATCGATGATAAACAGAGTTATCCACCCTGGCCTCCGGAATGACCACAGCAAGTTCGGCTTTAGCTCGAATATGCTTATATCCGCGCTGCAGATTGCAACGCCACGGAGTAGATTTGGGATGTCGACACAACACGCTCAGGTCAAGACCTTGATCCTCACAGGGAAGCAGGTCAAGAAGCTCCTGGACATGAAGGAAGTCCTCGGCGCGGTCGAGAACGCCTTCAGGCACAAGGGGCTGGGAAAGGTCCAGATGCCACCGAAAGTGTACCTTTTCTATGAGAAGTTCGACGGAGACCTAAGGACGATGCCCTCGTACGTCGAGGACATGGACGTATCGGCAGTCAAGATAGTGAACGTCCACCCGCAGAACGCGAAGAACTACGGGATGAGGACTGTCATGGCCGTGCTCGTCCTGGTGAACCCGCACACGGGCCAGCCCCTGGCGTTCATGGACGCCACGCACATCACTGACATGAGGACTGGCGGCGCGGGAGCGATATCCTCGAAGTACCTGGCAAGGACGAATCCGAAGATCCTCGGAATCATAGGTGCCGGAAACCAGGCCAGGACGCAGATGCTTGCGATGATCACGCAGTATGGGCATTTCGACGAGGTCAGGATTTTCGATGTCTACCCCGAGAAGAGCAAGTCTATGGCTCGTGAGTTCAGGCGTCACTACAAGGAGCTGATCGGCAAGGTAAAGGTGGCCAAGGAGGCCAAGGACTGCGTTGTTGATTCCGATATCGTTGTCACGGTCACGTCCGCACGCTCGCCGGTCGTGCTCGATGAATGGGTCAAGAGCGGCACACACTTCTGCTGCATGGGAGCCGATGCCCCGGGCAAGCAAGAGATGGACCCGAAGATACTCAAGCGGGCACGCCTCGTGATAGACGACTGGGAGCAGGCGTGCCACTCAGGCGAGATCAACGTTCCGCTCGCAAAGGGCGAGTTGACGAAGGACGATGTGGACGCCGAGATTGGGCACATAGTCGCTGGGATGAAGCCTGGCAGAGAGAACGATGAGCAGATCACCGTGTTCTGCTCCACCGGACTCGCCATCCAGGACTGCCTCACGGCGAAGATTGCATATGATGCTGCCATCCAGCAGAAGATTGGCAGGTCGATGCAGATTGTTCTTTGATCGAACATCTCTCCAAACCCCTTCAGACTCTCGTTTCTACGCGCACTCTTTTTTATCCTGGACGCGATGTCATCCCGATGATCTGCCTAGGCATTGAGGGGACGGCCCACACCATAGGTGTGGGCATCGTGGACCATGACTGCAAGGTCTTGGCCAACCTGAGCAAGATGATCGATGGCTCCAAGGGAGGGATCCATCCGAGGGAGGCTGCGAATCATCATGCTGAGAACGTCGTGCCATTGATGCATGAGGCGGTCGCGAAGGCGGGCATAAAATACGATGACATCGGGCTCGTCGCGTTCTCGCAAGGTCCGGGCCTGGGACCGTGCCTCAGGACGGCCGCAACTGCAGCGAGGTCGTTGTCCCTTAGCTTGGGCGTGGACCTCATCGGAGTGAACCACTGCGTCGCTCACCTCGAGATCGGCAGGAAGGTCACGGGCTGCAAGGACCCGACGCTGCTCTATGCTTCCGGAGGGAACACTCAGGTGATTGCCTACTCCGGCGGAAGATACAGGGTGTTTGGGGAGACGCTCGATGTCGGTATCGGGAACATGATAGACAAGTTCGGTCGTGAGGTCGGACTTCCATTCCCGTCAGGACCACATCTCGAGAAGCTCGCGAGGGAAGGCAACGAACTCATGGACCTCCCTTACAGCGTCAAGGGTATGGATGTCGCATTCTCCGGGATTCTGACAGCCGCCATCCAGCTCCGCAAGCAGGGGAGGAGACTTGAGGACCTCTGTTTCTCACTTCAAGAAACGTGCTTTGCCATGCTCGTCGAGGTGACCGAGAGAGCCATGGCACATGTCGAGAAGGACGAAGTGCTGCTGGGAGGAGGCGTCGTCCAGAACAAGAGGCTTCAGGAGATGGTCAGGATCATGGCCGAGGAGAGGGGGGCGAAGATGTTTGTTCCTCCCGGATCACTCTGCGTCGACAATGGCGGCATGATTGCGTGGACCGGCCTGGTGATGCACAACGCTGGCCTGAGAACCAAGTTAGAGGACAGCGCGGTCAGGCAGCGGTTCAGGACCGACGAGGTCGATCTGCCCTGGATGACTTCCTGACGCTAGGGCAAGATGTCTGAGGGCTCGATGAAATACAGGGAAAACTCCTTGTCTCCTGCAATCTCCTTTGCCTCTGACTCCACCTGCCTCTTCATGTTCCCTGACGCGACTACCTTCTGGTCCAGCACCGCGATCCACCGGTTCGGATAGTTCTGGATCAGCTCTAGGTAGTTCTGCTTGAACCATAGGTCGTTCATGACGTCCTCAGTGCCCTCAACGGGTTCCTCGTCGTCCACCATCTCGATCACTCCTTGATGACGGATAGTCGCCGAAATCATACAATAATGTATTCCCTCATGAAGGAATCAGACCATCCAAGCGCCATCACCTGAGCTGCAAGCCAACTAGATCGTCTAGTGCCTTCAGGAACTCCTCTTCTTTGCCCTCAGAGATAGTAGCGCCCGAGGCCACCGCGTGTCCTCCGCCGATGCCTCCGAACTTCTCGGCGGCCTTCTTCAAAGCGGCAGATAGGTCCAGGCCTTTGGATACCAGATACTTGGTCCCCCGGCTGGACACCTTGACGCTGCCTCTGACCTTCGACAGCGCGAATGTCGGCTTCGACTGGTCTAGGATGTACTGCATCGCGAGCCCGCACTGGGCCCCCGCAAGGGAAGGGTCGGGCGCCATGAAGTACTGAATGTGATCCATGTGTTTCACGCCTTCTGACTCGATACTCAGAAGGCGCTCCATGATCCTGTTATTGTAATCGCGCCTAAGCTCCCCGGCTATCTTGAGTGCTTCCCCATCCCCCATGCAAAGGGCTACGCCGAGGCCTTCATGGTTCATCCGACCACACGCATTAAGCAGGTCCGCCAGGTCGGCCGCGCTCATGCCCATGGACGGTATCCAGTGTATCTCAGTCACGAGCTCCTCGACAGTCTCCGGCCGGCAGCCCTGGCCCATGAGCCTGAGCGAGAGCATCGAGGTCAGCTTCCGTCGGTATACCTCGTCTAGCGCTCCCATCGGAGTGGTCGGGTTCAGCTTCATCGAATCGAGGAACGCGAGGACGTTGTCCTTCCTGCCCGAGAGGCCGACGAAGTACGGATCGACCGAGTCCGCTATGGCGTCCGCGATCGTCGCGCCCTTGATGTTCAACCCTCTCTGGACCTCGATGAACCCCTTCTCCTTGGCGTAGTCCAGGACCTGCTGGTTGACGCTCTTCATGCCTCCCATGTGCTGCCTGTCGCCGATTATGCCAGCGACCGCAATAGGGGACAGGTCCCAGTTGCACGGGTCCATCATGACTGCGAGGAGGAACGATATAGTAGATGCGCAGGATTCCGTCATGCCATCGATCCCGAAGAAGTGCGGATTCACCTGGACCACCTTCTTCGACTTCCTGATGGGCTTGTGGTGGTCGAGAGCTGCAATCCTGGCTTCCAGGGTCTCGAGGCCGTCTATCACCCCGGAGCCCATGTCCAGGAGGAGTATCGCCTCGTTCCCCTCCCTCCCAATTGCCTCGATGGTCTCCTTGTCTAGGCTCTTGCTGATGGTGAGATGGAACTGCTTCTTGCACCTCGAGAGCGCGCCGACGATGATGGACGCGGCGGCGAGGCCGTCGGCGTCGTAGTGCGAGATGACCCTGAGCTGACTCACTGAGTTGACTATCTTGAGCGCGTGCTTGAGGCTGTCGGAGAACTCGTCCGGGAGTGATATGCTCCCGCTCATAGAAGCATCACTCGACCTGTAGCGCGGCCGTGTCTAGAGAGTAGTTCCACGTCTCCGGGATAATACCTTCCCGCTTGTAATACTTCACAAGCCGTCGGATCTTCGACTCCATGAGCTTCCTGCCCCTGAGGTTGTGGAGGTCCTTCTTGTTCTTCTTGATATGGTCCGTCATCCCTACGGCGCGCTTCATCAGTGCCTGGAGGTCCTCCGGGAGCTCGGGCTTCAAGCCCTTGTCCTCACAGATCGTCTTGATGCTCTTGCCCGTGGCCAATCGAACGTTCGGGATCGCATATTGGTCCCTGAGAACAAGGCCGATCTTCGCCATGGACACGCCCTCGCCTGCCATCTTCGCCACGAGGTCCATGATCTCCCCTGGAGACTGCTGGACCCACTTCGGGTTCTCGGTCAAAAGCGGCTTCTTTGAGCCCGAGGACCCCTTCCTGCTCGAATGCATCCTTGACATTGCTGATCTGACTCCGTATTACTTGTTCAGTGGCGAGGCAGAGCCGTCTATATTCTTCCCCCTTTTAAAGGTTTCCACAATGCGCTTGGCCTGGACAAGCATCATTTCGTACTCCACCAGGGGGAAAGACAGCAAGTCGGGGAGCTCTGAGAACTCCTTGACCTCGACTATGTTGTAGTCCGTGCACTTATCGCTGAGCTTTCCGCGGACGAGACCGACGAACACCTTCCCGCCCGGCCGATGATCTCAATGCTCATGCCCGTCTCCTCGAAGAACTCGCGAACGGCCGCCTGCTCGTGAGTCTCGCCTTTGAGCAGCCTTCCGCCCGGCATCTCCCAGGCGCGTTCTCTGTGCCGGACCATGACGAACCTGTCGCCGTTGAAGGCGATGACATAGACGAACTTCTCGACCATCTTCAGACCTCCACGACGAACGCTGCATGGTCCTTTGAGTATCGTTCGAGGTCGACCATCTGCTTGACCTTGAGCGATCTCGAGACAAGGGCCTTCCTGACCTCTGCGAAGACCTCCTTCGGCTTCCTGTTGACGTTGATGCTCCTCGACTTGAGCATCAGGATGCCGTGCTCGGCATCGAACGCCGCCATGTTCCTGACGAAGATCTCTACCTGATTCCGCTGAGCGATGTCCTGGTAGACCAGCTCGATTCCTTCGATCATGTGCGAATACTCCTCAGGTTGGTTCGCGTCTGCGAGGATGGGGATCATATTCTTCCTGGTCTCGCACACGGCGACGAGGTCCCTGAAGGACCGCTCAGAGAACTCAACACAGTGCACGACGCCGTTCGTGACGATGTCCGAGACGTGAGAAGCAGTCGTGCCGGACGCAGCACCAAGGTACAGGACCTTGGTGCTCTCGTCGAATCCAAGATCCTTCGCGCCCAGCAGGATGGCCGCTGCGAGCTTGGACCGCTTGGGGTCCCAGGACCTGTACTCGACGCCGTCCGATTCAATGAGACGCTCGCCGTACACATCCTTGCCCGGAGCGGCATTGACAGTGAGCAGGTTCTGTCCGTCGGTGAACACTCCCGGAACGCCTGCGACCTCGGTCAACTTCTTCGACATGACGACCACACGAACGGATTCCCGATAAAAAGATTATATGTCCTCGAACATAGCAAGACGCAATGGCGGACGAGGATCTCGGGAAGCAGATCAAAGCGCTCTCTGACAAGATGGAGAGCGTCGAGGAGACCATGAGCAAGGTCTCCCAGCCGTACTCGCAGCTCCTGGAGTACATCGAGAGGTTCCAGAAGATCTCGTCCAGCTACTTCAAGATGCTCGGGCTGTACCAGAGGTACGGCGCGATATCCCCCGACCTGCTCATACCGGGCGTCAAGGACTCGATCTCGAGGGACATCGTCAAGGTACTGTTCGAGAGGGATGGCCAGAACATATCCCAGATAACGGACAAGCTGAAGGATATGCGCGGGACCTCCTCCAGAAGGATCGTGAGGGAGCGCCTGAAGCTGCTGGAGGAGAAGGGCGTGGTCAAGAGCAAGGGGTCCTCGAGGTCCAAAGACTACTGGCTGACGGAGGAGTACATCGAGAAGTGGTACAACCTGATCGGGCTCGGCCCCGCGAAGGACAAGCCGACCGAACAGGTTCGGGAAGACGGCAGGGAGTGATGGCCTGTCGGCCACTTTTGCTCACTTCCCTTATGTACTGGCTCAGCACATGATATGGTCCAAGGAGCCCCGGTAAAGGGGCGAGAAGGTGATGAACAGTGTCTGGTGAAAAGCACGATGCGGAAGAGCTGAAGGAAGTGCTCAACGTGGTCTCGACCGAGATCCCGAAGCTGCTAGAGTCGATAAGCGACATGATCTACAACAAGGACAACGCCGAGAACTTCGGCAAATCGGTGGCTGTGTTCTACAAGCAGATGGTTGACGCGGGCATGGACCAGAAGCAGGCCTTCGAGCTGACGCAGAAGTACATGACGAACTTCAGCATGGGCGGAATGCTCGGGCAGGTCATGGGCAGCGCCGCGAAGCAGGGAGCGGACAGGGAATGGGATGACGCCCTCGATAAGAAGATCAAGAAGAAGATGATGAAAGGGCTGGAAGAAGACGATGACGAGTAAGCGTGATGGGGACCTGCCCAAGACGGTGGCGGTCCTCATGACCGAGATCCCCAGTATCGCCCTGAGCGCGGGTTGGGCCTACCTCAAGACCAAGAGACGCATCCGCAAGGGCTCGAAGTACCTGATGAAAGGGATGCTGGAAAGCGGTATGCCCACGGAACTTGCCCATGAACTGGCGAATCAGTACGAGACCGACTTGAGCATCAGGAAGCTCATGAAGGAATTCGTAGGACCGTTCTCGAAGCTACGTGATTAGCAGTCTCTGTGAACCAGCACATGTGATTTGCCGGCAAAGTAATATCAATGACTCATCCAATATTGAGCCCGTGAAGTCGGAACTGACCAGAATAGCGAATGCAGTCTACACTGCATACCGTGAGCTCCCCAAGGACTACGACGGACACATACACGTTGGCAAGGGAGCTAGCGGTTCGCAGACATCCAAGATTGACAAGTTCGCAGAGGATGTCATCCTGAAGTACCTGGACGAGGAAGAGATCGGGCTCAATGTTCTCAGCGAGGAAGCAGGGTTCATCGATCGAGGAGGAAGTCAAGTCCTGGTGGTCGACCCGATCGACGGCACTCTGAATTGCACTCGGGGGGTGCCGTTCTTCTCAGTCTCCCTCGCCATAGGAAAGAGCAAGCTCTCGGACTGCGACCACGCGCTTGTGAAGAACCTGTTCACGGGAGACACCTACTTCGCCAGGAGAGGTGGCGGGGCAGAGCTCAACGGACACAGGATAGGCGTCTCGAAGTACGACAAGGACGAGGGCATGTTCATCATCTACAACAACAAGGACTCCGCGCCGGAGACAGACCAAGTGCGAATGATGGCGAGCAAGGTAAGGTCGTTCGGGGCGGCATCGCTTGAGATGTGCCTGGTGGCACAAGGCGCCGCTCAGGCGCTCTACATGAACTGCGCGAAGTTCCAGAGGATGATCAGGGTAATCGACATAGCAGCGAGCTGTCTCATACTGCGCGAGGCCGGAGGAGAGGTCGTCGACCTGTCCGGGGAGAAGCTGGATATGGAGTTCGACCTGAAGGACAGGAAGAACTTCCTGGCCTACGGCGACCCGAGGATCAAGGAGTTGGTACTACGAGGATCGGAATAACTGGCACACCTGAGCTCAGGAGCTTCAAGCCCGTGGCGAGGAAGGTCCTGGAGGCGCTCAAGGGAGAGGAATTCGTGGTGGAAACCCACACAGCGGAGGCGCTTGGACTGAAGGGCGAGCCGCTCCAGAAGATGAAGGTCGATGTCCTGATCACCATCGGAGGGGACGGCACTATACTGCGCACACTCCAGGGGAACGACGCTCCTGTAATGGGCGTCAACGCGGGAGTGTTGGGCTTCCTGACGGAGGTACAGGTGGACGAGATCAAGCCCGCGATCAAGAAGCTCCTGGCAGGAGAATACCACCTAGAGAAGCGGCTTAAGCTGAAGACCACCATGAACGGCCAGAGGCTCGAGGACGCCACCAACGAGGCCGTCGTTCACACGGCTCACATCGCCAAGATGAGGCACTTCGCCATATCAGTCGACGGCACACCGGCGACGGAGATCAGAGCGGACGGGCTCATCGTCGCGACACCGACGGGCTCGACATCTTATGCCATGAGCGTCGGCTCGTCCATCATAGATCCCCGCGTGGACGCATTCGTGATCGCTCCCATCGCCCCATTCAGGCTAGCGGCCCGGCCGCTAGTAGTCGCGGCCAAGAGCAAGATCGCCGTCACCATCCTTGAGCCGAAGGAGTGCACCATGGTGATTGACGGCCAGTGCGAGTTCAAGATTAGAGGGGACGAGAAGCTCGTGTTCACCGCATCCGAGAAGCGGGCCAAGTTCGTCAGCTTCAAGGACGACTTCTACAGGAACCTCGAGGAGAAGCTCATAGCATC
>CAZTFD010000033.1:0-11328 GCA_964612225.1 uncultured Thermoplasmata archaeon
GCGGGCATGTTACCCTCTTCAAGTTCGAGCTCGATGGAACCTCGTTTTGTCACCTAGGGGACCTCGGACATGGCCTCTCCGGTACGCAAGTGGATGAGATATCACCTGTCGATTTTCTCTTCGTTCCTGTTGGCGACGTGTTTACAATTGGCCCCGCCGCTGCCAAGGAAACGATAATTCGGATTTCACCGAAGGTGGCAATACCGATGCACTACAGAGTCCCAGGCCTCGGACTGGCGATCCAACCTGTACAGAACTTCCTCAAGTTGTGCGACCAGAAGCAGATTGTGAAGGTCGGTAACGAGGTGGAGTTCACCCGAGAAGACTTGCCAGACACAGGCACTGAGATATGGCTGTTCTCGAAATGAGCGATCGTCAATAGAGCGCGAGCCCGTCCTCAAGCCTTCCAAGTTCGATCGGAGTCGACCTCGAGCCGACATAGGCACCCTTGCTGTTCGCGACCGCGCACGCGCCCAGATAAGGTGTGCCGTAGTTCAGAGTCGCAACGCTCGATGGGACTCTGAAGTACTCGGAAAGCCATTTCAGCTGGTCGTCCGAAGTCCTGGGATGACACACGATCCCCTTGGCGGTTGCTATGCATGCGGACCCGACCGTGTCTATGCCCGCAACTCTGCCCCTCTGAACCTCGACTCCGAGTACATCCTCGAGGAACCTGAGCGTCCGACTAGAGGCGTCCGGATGAACGAGGGCGGCATTGTCATTGACCAAGAGGTTGTTGCCAGCCGCATTGATCTTCTCCTCCATCTTCGCCACCCTGACATCCTGAGGAAATCGTGCAAGCTCGTTCTTCTCCGCAAAGTTCGAGACTATGATCCCGTTCGAGTTCATCGCGACAAGAGAGCCCACTATCGTGGCCCCCGCTAAGTTAGTAACAATTACCTGGACACCGAGAATGCGCCCGATCTCCTTGGCCTCTTTCGGCTGTGCAGAATTCGGAACTATGGCCAGTGACTCACTCGCGGCACAGTACACCCCCACGTAGGGGTTCCCGTCGACATCGCCCAGTTTGATCATTCAGCCCCTACCTCGGGATGCTCACTCCTCCGGCAGGGAGACCTCGATGAGCCCGTCTTCAAACCTGATGGCCTTGACACGGACCTTGCTCGGCGGGCTCTCGATCCCGCGAGACCAGATGAGCTCATTCAACCTGTAGTCGACCCAGACATCCTTCACCTCAACGTCTTCATCGCTCTTCACGGATGTCTTCTCCATCATGTGCTTGCGCACGAAAGCCTTGATCTCCTTGATGGCCCTAGGCGCCCTCTTGGTCCTGGGGACCCGTTTCGTGATCGTCAACGGAATCGTGTAAATCCTCTCTAGCTCCTCGACCATGGTAAGACCTCACACCTTCAATTTCGTCCTTCTCCAGTGCCGCCTCTTCGGATGCCTCAAGAAGGACCTGTTCGTCCTCATCATGACCCAAGCGGGTACCCTCCTGTTGCTCTTGGTCGCCGCCATCAGTCTGAGTTTCCTCGCATGTGGCTTGTGTTTGGCCATCCGGTCATCTCCTCTCGATCTTGATCTCCCGCTTAGTGGGGACTATCTTTCGCAGTATCTGCCTCAGCGTGTAGTCGTCGATCTGCTGGGTTATCCTGCCCGATTGGACCAGCATTATGAGCTGGTTCTCGACGGATTCCACGACGTCTGGACGAGTCATGCGCAGATTCGCAAGCCGTTCCCTGGCCTCTGGCGTCAGCAACTGCCGCATCAGCATCTGCTTCTGCGCATCCTGCTGCTTCGCCTGCTCCTGGGCCAGGGCGTCCTGCTGCGCCCTCATCTGGAGTTCTTGCAGCTTCCTCTGTCTGAGAGCATCCAGCTCTTCCTGTTCAGCCATGTCCGCCAACTCAGAGGTACTTCGTGAGTTCAGGGTTCTGTGCCGCCATGTCCTTCAAGATCTGTGTAGATGCCAGGTCTATCATCTTCCTGGCCTTGGCGGTAACGACCCTGCCTCCGTCTTTTTGTTTCTGAACCAGCTGGCTCTTCTCCAGCTGCTGGACTGTCATGCGTGATATCGATCTGGAGCCCCTGACCGCCTTGTTCGGCTTTGAGCCCCTGTCCGCCCTTCCGCCAAACATAGCTGCAAGTCTGGTCGTCCCGACCGGACCATCGATGTAGATCTTCCTCAGGACCGCAGCTGTCCGGGTGTGCCACCAGTCGTTGTTTACCGGGCTCTTTTCCCTGTGCCTACCTGTCTTGACAAAGGCTGCCCATTCGGGCGGAGCGATCGTCTCGATCCTCTTCAGCTCTTCCGCTAACTTCGGAATGAGTCTTTCAGCGGGCACATCGTACGCAGTAGCCATTGAGATTCCTCAGTCAAATGCGACTTTTCAATCGGCTGGATTGGTGCCACCAAGGGTGGCAAATCGCGGATAAGATGCTACTCGTATTTAAATGCTTCCCGGCTAGAGAGCGGGCCAGAAAGCTCTCCAGATTGGCTCGTCATGGCAGAGTTGCATGCCCAGCGGAAGGGGAAGAGTATTTGTTCGGAGGTTCCTTCTGCGGGCACGATGTTGACTGTCGTTGGGATCACAGGGGCCTCAGGGACGATCTACGGGGTGCGACTGCTTGAGAAGCTCCCGGAGAAGAAGGCCGTCGTCATCTCCACGGACGCTGCCAAGATAGCCAGAATCGAACTTGGTATGTCCAAGAGAAGCATCGAGGCACTCGCGGACATTAGCTACGGGAACGACGACATGTACTCTCCACTTGCATCCGGCTCCGTGAGATTCGACTCCATGGTGATAGCTCCGTGCAGCACCTCGACAATGTCCAAGATCGCGTGCGGAATCGCGGATAACCTGATCACGAGGGTCGCTGCAGTTGCGCTGAAGGAACGCCGGAGGCTAGTGCTGCTCATAAGAGAGACCCCTCTGTCCACTATCCATCTCTCCAACATGGAGCGGCTGTCCCAGGCGGGTGCTACAATCATGCCAGCCAGCCCAGCGTTCTATCCAATGCCCGAGAACGTGGACGACATGGTGAACTTCATGGTCGGCCGCGTATTGGACGAGCTGGGAATAGACAACGCTCTGTACAAGAGATGGTCCGGCGCATCTGACAGAACTACTGGTAGTCGTGGATCTCGTCGAACTCGTCGCTGATTGACTTGAACTGTTCCTGAGGCACCACCTTCTTGTTGATGGACAGGATTATCGTGGATCCGTGGATGGCCGCAAGGTCGTTCAGCCTCTTCACAAAGGCCAGGACCTTGTCGAACCCGTTCATCTCTATCAACGACTCGATGCCGTCAAGGAGCACTCCAGCCTCCTTCGTGGTCATGAGGAATGTCGAGACGAGCTCCATCGAGTCACCGTCCAGGTTCTTCGGGTTCACGTTGTCAATGTCCGTCGAGCTCTCGGACAGCCATTTGATCTGAACATTGCCAAGGTCATATTCCGAGCGTATCTTGCCCGGGAACTGTATCGTGAGGCACATAGCGGGCCTTTCCGATAGCGACATCGCCCGGATCATCATGAAGGCGTTCCTCGGATCTTCATCGACAACCAGGTAGTTCTTTCCGCCTTTGATCTCTTCTTGGAAGGCGCCGCACTTGACGCACTGGATGGAGTACGGGTCCTCGCTCCCGGAATAGAGGAAAGTCTCGCCGCAGGCCCTGCACTGGATCGACCGCGTGCGCTGCGGGAACAGCATCTCCCCGCAGGAGGGACAGGTCTGCACCTTCTCCGCGCATTCGACGTGCATCGTGAAGCCGCAGTTGCACTGGAATCTCTCCAGCCCTGCCTCGATCGGCTTGTAGCACACCTTGCACAGGATCTCGCCCTCGCCCTCCTCCGGCATTATGAGGGCCTGCTTGACCTCGATTATCGATTCATCTGGAATCGAAATGGCCGCCTTGTTGTACATTGCCTTGGAGAAGAAGTACTCGCCCACTATTGCGACCGGAACGAGCAGATACAGGTACGCGGCGTAGATCATCGCGCTCTTGGAGATGAACGAGAACAAGTACGGGAACAGGTACAGCACAACCAGAACTGCCGCCAGGACATATGCGGAGACCCTGACGGACATCAGAGGCTTAGCGTACCTTCTGAACTTCCTGGGATGCAGCTTCGCGTACTTGTCGAAGTTCTTCCCCGGCATCCTCAGTATCATCAGGCAGCCTATGAACAACACGATGAACGAGATCTGCTGGTTCTCCATTATGGAGAAGCTCGAATACGCTATCTGGTCATCCGAGGTCGACCCTGAGGACACGTTGCCCTCGAATGAATACCAGACTACGTTCCCGAAGGGCGCTCTCAGCTCGCTGATGTCGCCGTCGGCGATCTCTGGATTCGTGAAACTGCCTATCACGAGTGTTGTCACCCTGTGCTTCAGGACCAGAGTGCCATTGAACCTGTATCCAGTGAAGTCATACATCGCAGCTCCGAAGGCGTCGTATGCCCCCTGAGCGGTCTCGACCATCTTCGTCGCGCCCAGACCCTTGCCCTCGAACCCAATCTTGAACATCAAGAGCGACGTGGAGTCCCACTGAGACTGTACGAGGCCGCTCGTGTGACTCGTGATATACTCCTTGGATTTGGTCGTGAAATTGGTCGCAGATTTGATCGTGATTCCCCAATAAGGCTTCCCGAGGAGGCTGTAGGATATTCCGTCCAAGAAATCGATCGTTTCGTTCACGTCCAGCCACTGGTCGCCGTTCTTGTCGGATTCGTTGAAGATCGCCTTACGCATGGTGGACGCAGCGTTCCCAGTGTACGTTATCTCGGCACTGCCTGTCCCGGTCAGATCTCCCAATCCGGATATGACCATCGTGGAGTCCACATGCATCGCATCCCCAGTGACCGGTTGGGATGAGACGGCAGGGGCATTGAGAGTGATTACCATCAAGGCTATGACAAGAATCGACAAAAGAGCTGTCTTGCGCTGCATAGTACCAGGTGATGATATCTGGTCAGCCTTGTCTTAATGATTTCGTGACTTTTCCTCGCGCCTAACGCGCTGCAGCCTGCCAGGAGCGTACCAGTTCCACTTCTGTAGCAGGAGCATGATAGCGGGTACCAGGTATATCCTGAGGACCATCGCGTCGAGCATGATGGCGAAAGCGAGTCCGAACCCGAACTCTCTCAGCAGGACCGTGGTGGAAAGCATCATGGACCCGAACGCACCGGCCATGACCAGACCACACGCGGTGATGATACCCCCTGTGCGCTCAACGGCGGTCTGAATAGCCTGCGCGTCGGTCTTGCCCTTCAGGACCTCCTCCCTTATCCTCGTCGTGAGGAATATGTCGTAGTCCATGCCGAGACCCATCGCCACAACGAACAGGATCAGTGGCATCATCCAGAGCACTGGGCTGCCGAATCCGAACTGGAATATCAGCATGGTCATGGCTATCGTCCATGTCACGTTCAGCAGGACGGTCATGATCAACCTCAGCGGGATGAGCAATGACCCGAGGACTATCATCAGGACGATGAAGATCCCTATCAACACGACTATCCTCATCGATGTGAAGTCGTTCGCGACGGTCCCGGAGACATCTAGCATGCTTGCTGTCGCCCCACCGACATAGATGCTGGCCTCGTCCTGGAAGGTGTTAGTCTGTGACTGAGAGCTCAAGATCCTTATCTCGTCGATCGAGTGGATGGAGTCTGTCGTGAACGGTTCGTCCTGGAGGACGACGGTCAGCATGATTGTCCTGTTGTCCATCCCTATCGCGTTCGCGATGGCCATCTGATAGGTGGCCAGTTCGACAGGTGGCAACGATGCGAGATAAGAATCGTTCACCGGTTTTCCGAACGGCCTTGTCGGTCCTGAGATGCTTCGCACATTGTTCTGGCTGCCGACAGTCGAAGAGTATTGTTCAAGTCTCGTCGCCGCAGCGGGATCGAGCGAACCATTGGCCAGAACGATAGGGTCGTCGAATTGGACCACGATGTATGTGGGCGTTATCGTACCTTCTCCGAAGCCGGAACTCAGAGCGTCGATGCCCTTCTTGCTCTCGGCGTTGGGAAGGCTGGACATGAAGTCGTAGCTCGGAACGAGTGTGAAATACAGATATACCGCCGGTACGGAGATGATGAGCGCAGCGAGAACGATCGCCTTCGAGTGCTTGAGCGAGAATTTGACGCTCTTCCTGAAGTAACCGCCCCCTCGCTCATCCAAGGCTCGTGCCCTCTCGGTCGCCTTGGCCATCGTGTTCGGCCAGAACACCTTGTCGCCTATGAGCATCAGGAGCGAGGGAAGCATCGTGAGCGCGAATAGGAGCGTTATCCCGATGGCGATCACGAGAGCCATGCCCATTGATCGGATCATGCTGTACTGGCTAATCATGAGAGAACCGAAGCCGATCATAACCGTGGCCCCGCTGGTCGCAATGCTCTCGCCAGCCCACATCAGGCTGGTCTTGACGGACTCCTCCTTTGTCCTGCCAGCGATGCGTTCCTCCCTGTACCGGGACATGATGAAGATGCAGTAATCAGTGCCAGCGCCGAGCATCACTACCAGGATCAGCATCGTCACGCTGTAGTGTATCTCCATCACGTAGGTCCCCATGATGTAGATTGCCGCCGTCGTCAGAAGATAGGCCAAGCCGATGGTCATCAGCGGGATCCAAGGGCTCAGGGCGGACCTGAAGAAGAGGCCTACCAGAACGACGATAAGAACCACCGTAATAGGATCGACCCTGCTTGTGTCCGTCGCAACGGCATCCATGGTGTCGACCTCGAGCGCCGAGTCGCCACTGACGAAGATCTCGTAGCCAGGACCGATAGCGTTCAATTCCCCCTTGACGATATCACGGATGACTCGAACGTTATTCTCCGCATCTGGGGATGAGCCTCCGATCGAGAGAGAGACCGCCATCAGCATGGTCGTGTTGGGGTCTCCGGAAATCGGATTGGTGTTCATGAACCTTGAAATGAACATGTCAGGCGCTCTGATCGGGATTTCCTGCAACGTGTAATTGAAGACCGCCCCGTGAGCAAGTGTGGATATGCTGGCTGGAGAGGGAGTCGGCCCGAGCGCCCATATCTCCGATACGAACGACGCATTGGCCTCTATCTGCGCCGATGTCATCCCGATGACGAACTGCGCCAACATTACCTCCTGCTGCTGGGAGGTCATCGATCGATAGTACTGGACGCTGAACGATTGAGCCACAAGACGAGCGAACTGACTTGTCTCGTCGGGTATTGCGCCGAAGTACGCATCCGCTGCGCCCTCGATCATCACCTGCAACTGCGAGGTGTCGTTCGAGTGACTCGTCAACCAAGTTGGATAGAACGCCTGGTCAACATATCCGATGACCAACGCCGTCCTCGATTCGTTCAACCCGGTCGCTAGCAGCTGGGCAGTCAATCCCTGTATCACTATGGTGCGAGCCTGCTCGTCGGTGTATCCCAGGAAGTTCAGCTGCAGATGACTGTCGACGACATCGAGAGGCGTCTTGTACACGATCTGGACCAGCTGGTCCACTTGGTCCTGCATCTCGTACATACCTGGACCGCTTTGAGCGACCACCCCAGCTACATAGGATTCGAGGACGCTGTACACGTAGTCCACGCTGATGACGCCTTTGAGAGCACCGTCCTGACGCAGGTCGTTGTATATGTTAGTGGATAATCCACGCGCCTGTGCCGAGGTCACATCCGAGTTCTGAATGACAATCATGATGGTGCTGTTCGCAAGTTGGCCAGGGAAATTCTCATCGATCATATTCTGGGCCTGGACTGCCTCGAGCTTGCTAAGGCCGACCTCGGACTCTGTGTAGACTACGACATCATTGATCTTGAAAACCAGGGGGAAAGCGTAGAAGAGGATGACGAGCCAGACGATTATCACGTACTTGTAGCGTTTGATGATCACATCGGAAAGAGTGCTGAACATTAATCAATCACCTGAGACTCGAAGGGAGGAGATACTTAGGGATGTGCCCTCTGGAAGCTCCATGGTCTCTATATGTTTTTCGATTTGACTCTCGTGGCCGACCGGACACTCATTCGAGGTAGACCGCCGGTCGACCGGGCTTCGCGAACCTGGCCTTCCCTTTCGGATCCACCCTCGCGGTATCATCGGCGGAATAGAGCTCGAAACGGCAGGAGAACTCAGATTCCAAGAAGGTCTGCGCCTTCTTCAGAACATTGAGTTCGTCAACTGACACCGACATGAGGCTTCTGTTCGAGGCGGACGCCTTCTTCAGATCAGTCACAGCATCCTTTGCGTAGGCCGGTACCTCTTTCTTCGCCTCGGATGACGTCGCCTTCGCCATCGCGGACTTGATCAGGGACGATATGTCAGGCTTGTCCTTCGGTTGGGCTAATGCCTCCGCCAGCAACTCCTGCTTCCATCGCGGAGCGGTCATCACCACGATACGCTTCGGCTTGATCTCAGTGACCTTCAAGATCTCCGCCACGTCGGACAGTAGCGATTCGAGCAGACGTTCTTTTGCTTCCTCAACCGCAGATGCCACGTCAGAGACGGGCGATCCGAGTTGGACTTGTGAAACAAAAGGTTTCTTCCCCAGCGACTGCCACATCTCCTCCGCGATATGGGGTGTCACCGGAGCCATGAGCGGAACCCATATCTCGAGCGCGCGCCGCAGGACGTCCCTGTTCCTCCCGCCCCTCCTAGCATACCATTTGAAATCCTGAGGAATCTCGAAGTAGACATCGTTCGAATACGCCCTGAGGTCGTAGTCCTTCATGTGCTCGTGTATCCTCACGAGCCGGGTCTCCATCCTTGCGAGGAGCCACGCATCGATGTCACCAGACACAGTGTCATCGGTGGCCATCATCTCCTGTACCATGTTCCACAGACGATCCAGCCTGTCCCTGTATCCCTCGACCTTCTCGTCTTCCCATGCGACGTCGACATACAGAGAGGCGATATGCGCGTAGAACAGTCTCATCGCGTCGACTCCGAACCTCTCTGCCGCGTCCGGGATAGGCTGAGCACCGCCCTTGGACTTGGATATCTTGCCTCCCGTCGCGGTGATGTACCAGTTGACCAGGATGCCGCGTGGCCAATGCTGCGGTCGAAGTATCGCCACATGGTTCATCAGGAAGACGGGGAAGTGGACGGTCATGTGTTCCTTCCCGCCCAGGTTGATGTCCAGAGGGTACCAGTACTCGAACTCCGCCCTGATCGATCCAATCACTTCTCTCGAGAAGCCGGACGCTTTGGATACTGATTCTGGGTCTCCCTTGCCAAGCAGGACATAGTCGAAGAAGGCCTCGTCCATGCCTTCGGGGGCAATCAACTTCTCGTTCGCGTACTTCGATATCACATAATATACAGGATAGAGGGTGCTGTCCGCTATCGCCTCGACTATCCACTTGCGGTCGAACGGGAATCTTGTACCCAGCCAGTTCCCCATGCGGACGCATGCTCGCTCACGGTACCATTCCAGGACTCCCTGGATGTTCTCATAGTACTCCTTTGGAAGGATCTGCATCGATAGCGCGTGTTCCTTCGAGCGGGCAGTAAGCGCCGGATTGGCATAGTCTATGAACCACTGGTCGGGGATCTTCTTGATGAGCACCTTCTCGCCGCATCTGCATAGGACCTCCTCTGAGAGGTCGTAGAAGAGATCTGCCTGCCCTTTCGCCAGCATCTCCTCTCGCATGGAATCCTTGGCGCGCTCCACCGGCTGTCCTGCGAACTCGCCACAGGCTTTGTTCATTACCCCTTTGTGGAAGCCGCTCTTGTAGACCTCCTTCGTCGCCTCTTCGAGTCTCGGGTCCGCGAGTGTGACAATCCCCATCCTCTTCGTGACCTCTACTGCGGGCAGTGGGCCCCATCCGGGGGTGTCGATGATTGCAATGGGTTTCGCGCGTTCGACCATTTCGTCCGATATGCCGTACCGGTCCCTGAGCACCTTGTCGCGAGACAATTCGACAAGGCCGATCCAATCGACAGGGGCATCCGACGGAACGCTCATGACGAGACCGGAACCCACATTCGGGTCGCACAGAGTGGAGGGGAAGATGGGTATCATCTTCCCCGTGTAGGGCGCCTTGCACTGCTTTCCCATCAAGGATGAACCGTTGGCCGAGCCCTTGATCTCGACCTTGTCTTTTTGATACTTGAGCTTCTCAGCTGCCTGTCTGCTGACGACCCAAGTCTCTCCGTCGACCGTGACGTCAACATACTCGACATCAGGGTTGACCCAGAAATTCGTCAAGCCGAAGACGGTCTCCGGCCTCAGGGTCGCGGCCACGAGCTTCCTGCCGTCCTCGAAGTCGAATTTCAGCATGGTGTACTCGAGGATCTCCGCACCACCTCCTTTCGAGATGTCAGTCTCAGATGCATCGACCGCGACCGGCCCGTGCTCGATGCACGCAGCTGCGAAGTACGGCTTCTGGATGAGCAGCCCCTCGGCCATAAGCTTCCGCATCTGCCATTCAATGAACTTGGAGTAGTCGGGGTAAATTGTGCAAGTGAACCTGCGCCAATCGGACATGAACCCGAAGCGCTTCCAGTAGTCGTTCACATATACACCGTTGAAGAACCTCACGACCTCCAGCGGGTCAGCCAGAGTCCTGATCTTCTCTTCCGAACACCCGTTCGCTAAGAGCGTTTCTATAGTTGCTGGATCGCGCCTCTCGACCTTCTTCGCGAAGCCGATCGCTCCGTTGCCGGTCGCATGCGTGCCCATGGGGAAGAGCACGGAATGCCCGGTCATCATCTTGTAGCGCACGATCATGTCCGAGAATGTGTACCCTCTCATGTGGCCAACATGCATGTAGCCAGTGACGCCGGGATACGCGAATATCATGAAGAATTTCTTTTTGCCAGGCTCAGGATGGGACTCGTTTATCTTGGCATCGTACCAAGCCTTTCGCCATTTGGCCTCTATGTCGGAGAAGTTGAGAGCCATCTTGAACAGCCAGCTACGGCACTGAATACTTGTGACCAATAAAAGGTTTCTCGAAGGGAAGAATCATCTCACGACGCGATCTTTGCTCCTCATTACTGACATGGCAGGACCCACGGTGGCTGTTACGACACCAGCCAGGCTTGTCAAGATGCCCGCGAACACAAAGACACCAGCTTCTCCCCCGAAAAGTCCGTCGTCGGTCAGAGACCTGCCTGATGCGTCTTGCGTTCCTTCGACATTCATCTGAGAGAAAGATGCTACTGTGACGAGGAATCCGACAACGAAGAGCGTGATACCGACGGATACCATGAGTAAGCGAGGGTTCGGTACTCTGCTCGCCCCTAACCTGATCTTGCGATCTGCTGCCATAGCTAGATGATGCCCCAGCTGAAGGATGCGGGAGAGCGCACCCGCTGATAAACCTTGCTGCGCGAATTCGGACGTGCACGCACGAGCCCTAAAAC
>CAZTFD010000034.1:0-11302 GCA_964612225.1 uncultured Thermoplasmata archaeon
AGATGGCCAAGCGGTACGGCCTGCCGTGCCACACCTCCAGCTGGGGCTTCGAGACAAAGGAGCCTGGCATCCAGGCATCCTTGAGCGAGGCTTTCGGTGTCATGCTGAACACGTTCTCAGGCTCTGACACGATGTCCGGTGCTGGGAGCCTGGACAACGCGAAGGGCGCATCGCTCGAGCAGGTCGTCCTCGATTCGACCGTTTGGCAGGACATCAGGACCTACATGCACAAGTTCCCCGTGAGCAAGGACACGATCGCTCTCGACGTGGTCGAAGCGGTCGGACATGCTGGCACCTTCTTGAAGCACCCGCACACGCTCAGGAATTTCAGGACCGAGATCCTGGCTCGCGACCAGACCAAGAGGAGCTGGCAAGCGACTCTCTCGACGAGCATGTCCTCTGAGATGAGGGCGGTCGCGAAGCAGGTCCTGAGGGAGCACGAGGTCCCCGGACTATCTGCAGAAGTAACGAAGAAGGGCAACGAGATTGTCAAGGCGTGGGAGAGGCAGGTCGGCTCCCATTCCGGCCGTTAGTCTAAACACTCTTATACCCCCCTCATTCATGCTGTGTCAGTTAGTTGTTGGACATGGATGGGAATATGGGTGATTCGGACCTCGTTCGCTACTCACGCCGGATGAAGGCAAGTGGGTCCGTTCGAGAAGATTTCGATAATGTGTATCCTCATTGCGATCTTCCGAAGATCAACAGAAGATCGATGGGATTCCCGTTTGCGTCCGTCTCCGTGCTCGTTGTGCTCCTCACTCTGTTCCTGATGTCGATGGAACGGGGCGGATGGACCTGGTCAAGCTGGACCTACGCCTTCTCGTTCGTCATCATGATCCCTCTAGTGGTGTTTGAGCTGAAGCGCAAGGCGGTCATCACAGGTGGAGCCATCATTCTGCTTTTCTTCATGGTCCTCATCGACGCTGGCATGCCCGGGTATTTCGGGTACAGCCAGTCGGACCTCAACTGGTACGACAACCTAGCGCACTACCTCGGCACTCTCGTGATGACGATGTTCCTATGGTCCTTCATATGCTGGACCATGAGCCCGACTGGGCCTCCAAGGACTAACGGCAGGAAGAAGTTCTGGGCCGCGATCCTGACGATAGTGATCATTTCGTTCTTCTTCGAGTTCACCGAGTTCTTCACCGACACGATTTTCGGCTGGAGCAACTTCCACCCGGGCGTGGACACCGTTGGTGACCTGATATTCGACTTCGCGGGCGTGTTCACTGCCGGCGTTGTTATCGCGAGACACAGGGTAAGCACCTTGACGAGGCCTTTCTGGCATATCGACGCGATGACCGCATGAGCAGGTTCTAGAACGCTCCTCTCTCCACCTTGTCGATCGCCTCTAGCAGGTCCGACGATTTCATCTTGTCCGGCATGTTCCTGCTGTCCACGTCTTTGTCCGCTGCGTGCTCCGCTGCCGTCCTCAGTGCAGCCTTCGACGGATCTCCAAGGAGCTTCAGCCTCGTGGGCAGACCGACCTTGTCGCACCAGGAAACTACCTGCTGCACTTCCTCTCTCGGCCTCTTCTCGTAGACCATCTGGACGATGGTCGTGAATGCGACGATCTCTCCGTGTTCTCCCTTGATCTGTCCTGTCTTCATGAGACCATTGTGCAGAGCATGTGCGAGCGCGCAGCCTGTGTTCTCGAAGCACATTGCCGACGAGAGTTTGACCGCTTCTATTACGTCATCCACGTCTAGCGAGTGTATTCCGTTCTTGAGATCGGTAACGGCCTTCAGACCGTGCTCCATGAGACTTTTGTAGCAAGCGTCCCCGAGGGCTAGAGCCGCGACAGTCGGTGCTCGCCCGTCCATCTTCTTCGTCCTGGTCTTTGCGTACGCCTCGCCCTCGAACTTGCACGAGAGGGCATCCCCCATGCCCCAGATCATGTACTTGACAGGCGCCTTCGCAATGATCTCCGTGTCCTCGATGACCAGCACCGGGCTTCTGGGAAGGGTTAGTGCCTCCACGAACCTGTGATCCCCCGTATAGATGACGCACTCGCCGCTTCCATCGGCGTTGGTCGCGCACTGGGTCCCGACGGACATCATAGGCACCTTCAGCTTCCACGCGACTCCCTTCGCGGTGTCGATTGCTTTGCCGCCTCCGACGCCCACAACGAAATGCGGCTTCAGATGCTTGCCCTCATCCGCGAGCCTGTTGATCGTGTCGTGTGTGCACTCCTTGACTGAGTCGTTCCATCCGACCACTTCGATGCCGTTCGATGTCAGCGATTTCCTGATCCGGTCACCTGCGACCTGGAGCGCCGTGTGGCCACCGACGATGTACGCCTTGTCACCGAAAGTGAACGCCTTCTGTCCCAAGTGGTAGATCGCGCCCTTTCCCTGCAGATAGAGCGATGGCGTGACCATCTTCCTAACAGCGATTGGCTTCATGAGATGTCCTAACCCCTTTGAACTCCTAGAATACCGTAGTAGTGCAACTGTTGCATGATATAAAAAACAAGTTGATTAGCAATGGACGCGATTCACTCCTTGTCCGAGAGGAGAAACCCTTGGAGAAGAAACCAAGCTGCTCTTGCGGAGAGCCGGACTCGCTCAAGGCGAGCACGAGGAGGAAGTACGACGATCAGTGGAGCGACCAGAGCGAGAAGGCCGCCTCCGACAGACGCATGGCGTTGTCCATGGTCGCCGACCCGCTGCTATGCATGGTGCATCCACTCTCGAACAAGGTGGTCGCGGACCTCGGCATCGGGACCGGTAGCCTCGCCTTCAGGGCGCTTGAGCTCTGCCCCCCGAAGATGTTGATAGGGATCGATTTCTCGTCCGCGGGCCTGTGCGTCTCTCGGAACATATCGAAGCACACTAGGTTCAGGGACATGGACGTAGAGCTAGTTCGAGCTGATCTCGAACGCATACCTTTGGCCAGCAGATCCGTAGATGTCGTGCTTAGTCAGGCCACCATCAATCTCCTTCCGGACAAGGCGACCGCAATGAAGGAGATTGCGCGCATATCCAAACCCGGAGCAAGGATCGCGATATCGGATGCCTTCAAGACGACCGTGTGTTCGAACCAAGGCTCGTGGGAGCAATGCATCGCGGGAGCGGTAACAGTAAGCGAGTTCTCGACGCTCGCCTTGGATGCAGGGCTTATCATCTCGGGTCAAGTGGATCTGACTCAGCAGGTCCGGATGCTCGTGAGCGCAAAGCGTTGGGATTGGCCCGAGTTCTTGGAGTACAATATGGACTACAGAGGCTTCCTTCTGTTGAGGACTTAGTAGATAGGCCATATCTCTTCAGAAACCTGATATAGCGGGGTCTACAATCTCGGTACTGGCAGAGTCTCTGTCTGTGGAGGAATTGGATTGTTTTCCTACAGAGGAAGGGCAATCAGGGTGCTTGTGACAGTGGCAATCGCATTGACGTTCCTGTTCTCGGGCTTGAGCATCATGAATCCCGAAATGAATGTGGAAGCGCAGTCCGAGACCGTTCTCCGCATGGGATTCCTCACGCCCATCGACAGCCTGAACCCATACGTTGGCATGAACGATGTTTCCTACGTCTTCTACGGGCTCGTCTACGACGCCCTAACGTGCATAGGCAACGACCTAGAGGCCGTGCCAAACCTGGTGAAGGAGTGGTGGACGGTGCCGACGACAGACCCAGAGATGCAATTTACGGGAGCGCCGTATGGCTCTGTATGGCAATACAACCTGACGACCGGCGCCGTGTGGAGCGATCTGGAGCCATTCACCGCGGACGATGTCGTGTGGAACATCCAGCTCAACGCGAAGAACTACGAGGCGATGTGGGCCTATCAGCCGTACTCCTATTTCATGAAGGACGCCGTGAAGGTCGACGAGTCCACTGTAAGAGTCTATTTCTATGAGAAACTGAACGGAACTCTGATGCCGGCATCATTCGCATATCTGATATCGATTCCGATGCTTCCGAGGCACATGCTTCAGAGCATGAACGCATTCGACATAGGATTCAACTGGTCCGGAGTGTTCGAGGGCACCGACATGCCGATTGTCAGCACTGGACCGTTCATGGGCAACCCGGACATACGTGACGAGTGGCTGTCTGGAGATCACATTACCCTACTCAAGAATCCAAAGTACCACTGGAAGCTAGACAAGGCCGGTGCACCTGAGATCCAGTTTGACAAGCTCACGATGTACTTCTATGACGACTCGACGGCTATGTCGTATGCGCTGCAGAACAAGCAGCTTGACGTAGCCTCATTCCCACCGCAGGCGTACAGGGCGATAAAGAACGGAGTCGCATCAGGAAGCATAGGGAACGTGACGACCTTCGACGGACCCAAGATCACTCAGTACTGGACCGAGATCGGGATAAACATGAACGAAGGCGGTCCGAACCCGTCGAGGCTAGACCGTACAATCAGAGAGGCGATGGCGATGTCGACCAACAAGTCGTACATCATCGAGAACTACTACCTCGGATTGGCCATGGAAGGCACGACGCTAATTCCGCCGGTCAACACCTACTGGCACTACGAGCCAAATGCCACTGAGAAGTTCACCTTCGACATTGCTGCGGCGAACGCTATGCTCGAGAACGCCGGCTATCGCGATGACAACGGTGACGGTACTAGAGAATGCACTTCAGATAGCTACGCTGTTAGGGAGCATCTCGTCAACGAGAGCATGCCTTTGCAGTACCAGATGTTGCTGAGAAGGGAGTACCCAGAGGAGAGGGACATAGCCATGTACCTCGAGAACCAATGGGCTCAGGTCGGTATTGACATCAACTACCTTATCGTCGACGAGGCGACTCTAGGCACGATGGTCTATGGGTATGGGTACGACACGATGATATGGTACTGGAGCGCGGACATCGACCCGAACTACCAGCTGTTCGTTCAGTCGATAGCTGCTTGGAACGGATGGAGCGACAACAGGTATGGTAACGATTCCTACGAGGAGAACTATACGAAATCCGTGAACACTCTCGACAGGGAACAGAGGAAGGTGTATGTTGACAACTGCCAGAGGATAAACTACCTTGATGCAGCGTACATCATCCTAGCCTATCCGTATCAGACATATGCCTGGAGAGACGACACGTTCACGGGCTGGGGCGACTGGGCCGCTGATCCTGGAAGGAGCGTCGACAACTTCTGGATGGGCAACCCGTTGTTCTTCGACCTCGTCCCGATCCAAGAGGATAGCACTCCCGTCAACTGGTTGCTAGTCGGAGGCGCCATCGCAGGCATAGCAGCTGTCGTGGTAGTGGTGGTATTCCTCAGGATGCGGGGCAAGAAGAAGGAAGGTTCGATCAAGGAAGAATCGAGCCCGCTTGGAGACTGATCCAAAAACCTAAAGGCCCGGAAACGGGCCATCCAAATACTTTCCCATGGAGCGCGACCCGTGCATAAGATGGGAACATGCAAATACGGGCTGGCAAATAGAGCATCATTGGAGCGCGGTAACAAGGACAGTATGATGGGGCGCGGATGACAGGGTAGGAGGTACAGGAATGGACATGAGGTCTTTCGTCACAAGGAAGCTCATCTATCTGGCCATAACACTGTTCGCCATCTTGCTTTTCAATTTCTTCCTTTTCCGGATCATGCCCGGAGACCCGGCTGCTGTCATCGTTCCCAAGACCGGAGACGAGGCTCTCAAGAGCATGATCAGAGACAAGTTCCACCTCAACGACCCGTATCCTCAGCAGTTCTACTACTACGTTGTACAGGTATTCACGCTCGACTTCGGACCAAGCGCTGCGGTTTGGAAAGGGGCGCCGATAAGCGATGGCTTGCCGGAGCCGATCTTCAATACAGTCTTGCTTGTGGGCATAGGCACGGCACTGGCTGTGTATTTGGGAGTCATGCTGGGGAAATTTGCCGCGTGGAGACGAGGGAAGCCCGCAGACACCGTGGGGATGGCTTTCGCCCTAGTATTCTACTCGATGCCTACCTTCCTGTTCGCGCTGATAATGTTGATGCTCTTTGCTGGAGAGCTCCAATGGTTCCCGTTGAACGGGCCATATGGTAGGTTGCCTTTCGTCGATCATCCTCCCCGATATGAGGATATGTCCATAATTGAGAAGATCATCAGCCGCGGATATCACCTAGTCCTTCCTGTTATCGCGTTCACCATAGAGGTCATGGCTGAGTTCGCCTTGATCATGAGGAACTCCCTGACCGATGTGCTCACCGAGGATTACATCGTGACAGCTAGGGCAAAGGGATTGTCCAACAAAGAGATTCTGCGCAAGCACGCGATGAGGAACGCGATGCTGCCTGTGGTGACTGTCGCAGCCATCAGCGTCGGCTGGGTACTGGGAGGCGACATAATGGTCGAGATCGTGTTCTCCTACGATGGTGTAGGCATGCTTACCTGGGATGCTGTGAACAAACGAGACTTCCCTGTGCTCCAGGCTCTATTCCTGATCATGGCGATAGCGGTCTTGGTCGCGAATCTAATCGCGGACATGATCTACATGTACCTTGACCCTAGGGTGACTATATAGGGGTTGACCGAGTGAAGGCAAATGACATGCAATGGATACTCAAGAAGCGCGCATCAACTGGTCCTCTCGCCATCTTACTGATTGCTACGTTTGTTGCCCTCGCCATTCTTGGCTTGACGGCACCATCATCATCCACCGACATGACTTACGACCAGTCGGTACCAGCAGCAGGTATTCTTGCGGCGCCTGGAGACCCCGTGGCGAACGCGGGGCCGGACCAGACAGTGCCTATATTCGTGCCCGCTGCACTGGACGGTCAGAACTCGACAGGGACAACTCTGACATACTCCTGGACGTTCATCGACAATGGCACGGCAATCGTCCGGTCTGGAATCAACCCCACTTATTCCTTCTCAGGCGTCGGCTTCTACAACATAACCCTTAACGTGACAGATCTGAACGGGATCTCGTCCGAGGACGTGGTGATGTACAAGGTGGTCCCATACGTCGATGCAGGCCCGTACCGGCATATCGATGAGGGGACCAACGCCACCACGATCACGCTGGACGCTAGCCGATCCCGGGACAGTGTGGCCATTGTGAGTTACACCTGGAACTTCACATATGATGGCATCGAAAGGCAGCTGACTGGAGTCAACCCGACCTTCACGTTCTCAAAAGCAGGCCGATACGTCGTCACCTTGACTGTTGTGGATGAGCTAGGCTATTCGAACAGTGAGATCGTCGTCATCACTATCGTCAAGGCGCCCAGCTTCTTCGTGAAGCACTGGATGTTCACGTTCATCGAGCTTCCTGTTATCTTAATCGCGGCGTACCTGATCTACAACAAGTGGAGGAAGGGCGCCGGAATCATAACGAAGACGGATGTCGACAAGGCGAGGCTGCAGTGGAAGACATTCAAGAAGACCTGGAAGATATTCCGGTCCAACAGACTTGGGTTCGGTGGCCTCGTCGTCCTCGTGGGGTTCGTTGTGATGGCGATTTTCGCGCCATATCTCTCGACGGTTCCTAATCCTGACGAACTCGATAACTACGAGCACAACCACTTGGACCAGAACTGGTCGAATCCGCTGCCGCCATCCTTTGATAGGTCGCCGTTCACTGGATTCGTGCATCCATTCGGAACAGACCACAAAGGACAGGACGTCTACAGCCTGACATTGTACGGCTCAAGGGCGTCGCTCGAGGTCGGGCTACTTGCAACGATGATCTCGGTCGTCTTGGGCGCGTCGATCGGACTTGCCGCCGGATACTTCGGAAGGGTGACGGACGAGGTCCTTATGAGGGTCACTGATTTCTTCCTCGTCCTCCCGTGGTTCCCGCTGATGATAGTCATGATGGCCATCCTGGGCCAGAAGTTCGTCTGGGTAGTCATCGTCATAGGGATCACAAGCTGGCCATCAACGGCCAGGGTCGTGAGGTCGCAGGTCCTGACGGTCAAGGAGAGGCAGTTCATCGTGAGGGCTAAATGCGTAGGCGCGAGCGACAGTCACATCATAAAGACGCACATCATGCCGAACGTCCTCCCGCTCATATTCGCGAACACCGTCCTGCTCATCGCCATCGCGATCTTCTCGGAGGCGTTCCTGGACTTCTTCGGGCTGGGCGACACGACGGTCATCAGCTGGGGTTCGATGCTCGAGTCCGCATACGACCAGGATGCGTTCTTGCTGGGCGCGTGGTGGTGGATCGCGGCCCCGGGGATAGCAATCGTCTCGATGGTCCTGGCATTCTCAATGGTGGGGTACGCTATCGACGATGTATTGAATCCGAAGCTCAGAAAGCGCTGAGCGCGCTGTCCAAACCCATTCCTTCTCAATATTGCGAGGACAGCGTGAGCTCCGATTCAGCGCATATGGTGAATGGAGGAAGGGGTTTCAAATGAGAGCGGGTGGAGATCACTTCTTCTGGACCGCCGCGAGTTCGGCCTGCCTCTTCCTGAAGTATGTCAGGTAGCCCATCGCAAACTTGTCCTCGCCCCAGAAGAGCTTCGAGGCCTTGAGCGAAACCGCCATGTTGGGGTCGTTCGGGTTGCCAATGAAGCAGGTCAAGCCCTGTCCAGCGCAAAGCAGCATGAAGGCCGCGTTGAGCACCGGTCTGTCTGGAAGACCGAATGACACATTGCTCAATCCGACCGTGGTGTTGACTCCGAGCTCCTCAGTGCATATCCTGATTGTGTCCAGCGTGGCCTTGGCACCGCTCTCGCCGGTGCTACAGGCCAGGGCAACGCAATCGATGATAATGTTATTCCTATCGAGTCCGTGCTTCTCGGCCTTTTCGATGATCTTCCTGGCGACCGCCACTCTCTTCTCAGAGGTTTGTGGTATTCCAGCGTCATCGATGCATAGGCCTACGAGAGCTGCCCCGTACTCGGCTGCCAGCGGGATGACAATATCCATTCTCTTCTGCTCGCCGGTCGTGGAGTTGATACCGGGTCTGCCCTTGACCGTCTTCAACGCCGCCGCAAGCACTTCTGGATTCGATGTGTCGATCCAGAGCGGGACATCCACCGTTTCCTGAACAATCCTGAGCGATTCGATCATCGCGTGCTTCTCGTCAATGCCGGGAACGCCTACGTTGATGTCGAGGATATCTGCGCCATTCATGACCTGCTTCTTCGCTTCTGGCCCCACGATTTCAAATTCCCCCGCCTTCAACTTGGCGATGAGTTCCTTCCTGTTTGTGGGGTTGATCCTCTCTCCAACGATGACCGGTGTCCTACCAGCTCCTATCTTGACTGTCTTGCCAGTTCCCTTCAATTCGATAACGGGCACAACTGCAGATGGCATTTCTTACCCTCCTTCGAAGGGGTATGCCTTTCCCAAGAAAAACCTTCCTACTCCGCAGGGGGTGTTCTAACTCGAGAGAGAATCCTGACAGCGATGGGCGTTTTGCCCTCGCCTTTCGATTACAACCAGGACCGTTTGAAACTCTGAGCTCAATCGCACTAGCGCGTGCAAGCAAAAGAACGAAACCTTAATTAGGAAGGCGCATATGCCGGTTCAATCTGAAGCGGAACAGAGCGGCCGTCCAACGGACGACCGACTTTGGATTCCGAGACAGACCCAGAGGGACGAAATCCCGATGGGAAGCTATTGGGGGTATAACCAATGGAAGATGCAGTAACACGGCTCAAGAATGCTGTGATAAACTACGAGATGGAAACAATCGCCGACCTCGCAAAGAAATCGTTGAAGGACGGCGTTGATCCGCTCGTCGCCATCGAGAAAGGATTGGCGGAAGGTATCAAGACTGTCGGTGAGAGGTTCGGGAAGGGAGAAATCTACCTACCCGAGCTGGTCATGGGCGCAGAGGCGATGAAGGCCGCATTGGCCGTACTCGAGCCTGCCGTTCCTAAGGGGAAGCACAGGGCGAGCGCTGGCGTGGTCCTCATCGGGACGGTCCAGGACGACATCCACGAGATCGGCAAGAACCTAGTTGCTACGATGCTGTCCGCGAACGGATTCGAGGTTCTGGACCTTGGTGTCAACGTCCAGGCTGCGGACTTCCTGAAGAAGTCAGACGAGGCGAAGCCGCAGATGGTGGCAATGTCCGCACTCATGACAACGACCATGCCAAGAATGGCAGAGGTCATAACCCCACTCAAGAAGAAGAACAAGGGCGTCAAGGTCCTTGTGGGCGGGGCACCGGTCACAGACACGTATGCAAAAGAGATCGGCGCCGACGGCTACAGTGGCGACGCATCTGGCGCAGTCGATGTGGCGAAGAAACTGGTCAGGTGAGCACGAATGGCCTTTGGCATTAAGCGGGGCGTCCGCTTCCAAATCCTCAGCGACGGCGATCTGGACAGGATCCACTGGGGCACACTCCACATACTCGAGAAGGTAGGTGTCCAGGTCGACAGCGTCGCTTGCAGGAAGCTGCTGAAAGACAATGGTTGTGAAGTCGACGAGAAGACGAGAATAGCAAAGATCCCATCGCACCTGGTCGAGGAAGCGCTGGCAAAGAAGAAGTCATCCATAACGCTTGCCGGCAGGAACCCGAAGTTCGATGCGAAGCTGGACATGAACCACAGCTACATGACCGCCAACGGCAACGGCGCCGTTACGGTCGATTTCGAGAGCGGCAAGAGAAGGCCCTCAATGAAGAAGGATGTCGTGAACTCCTCTAGGATCATCGACACACTCGAGAACGTGCACATCCACTGGCCGATGGTCAGCTCAACGGACCAGCACCCGTCAACCGTTCACTTGCACGACTTCGAAGCTTCCCTGAACAACACCGAGAAGCATGTCATGTACGAGACCGGTGTCACCGTCTCCGACGCGAGGACCCTAACCGAGATGGGGTACGCCGCTGCCGGCGGCGAGAAGGAATACAGGAGAAGGCCGCTGTCATCATGCCTGCAGTGCACATACGCTCCTCTGCAGCACGATGCGGGCGTCATGGACGCGAGCCTGGAGTTCGCCAAGTCCGGTGTCCCGCTCGTGTTCTTCGGCATGCCTCAGCCGGGAGCGACTGGCCCAGCTACTCTGGTCGGTTCGCTCGTCGTCGGGAACGCTGAGGTGCTCAGCGCGCTGACGATGATCCAGCTGTCCACACCAGGAGCTGCGATCATCTACGGCATGGGCAACGCACCCCTGGACATGAGAACCACCATCAGGGCCGGCGGTAGCCCGGAGCACGCTATCTCATCCGCGATCGCGACCGAGCTCGCCCACCACTACAAGATGCCATCATGTGTCGGAGTGTCCGCGACGGCGAAGGAACCGGGAGACCAGGCAGTCATGGAATACTACACTGGTTGCGCCGGTCCATTGCTGGCCGGAGCCGACCTGATGTGCGGTGTCGGACTGCTCGAGGACTCGAGCTGCCTCTTCTACGAGCAGATCGTGATCGAC
>CAZTFD010000035.1:0-3610 GCA_964612225.1 uncultured Thermoplasmata archaeon
ACTACATCGCGACGCTCGATGCGGACATGACCTATCCTGCATCTGACATCCCTGCCCTCATCGACATGCTCGACGGCAAGGGACTCGACTTCGTGACGACCAACAGGTTCGCGAGAATGGAAAAGGGCGCGATGGGTGCGAAGCATAGGTTCGGGAACTGGGTGCTGTCGACGAGCACCAGGCTGCTCTTCCGAGTCAAGGTCAAGGACTCCCAGAGCGGGATGTGGGTCTTCAGACGGGCGATACTAAAAGACTTGATCCTGGACAGCGACGGGATGGCTCTGTCAGAAGAGATCAAGGTAGAGGCGTTCAGGAAATTCAGGGCGGCGGAGGTGCCGATCACCTACAGGCATAGGATGGGCGAGGTCAAGCTCAGCAGTTGGCATGATGGATTCGGGAACCTGAAGTATCTTCTCAAGAAGCGGTTCTGATCAGCCCTAGTTCGATGAATTCTTTCCTTTCTCCAGAAGCAACAATAACGCGAATATGAGGATCAGGATGCCGGGCAGAACTGAGAAGCAGAGGAGCACGAGGTCGGCCGTCTGCTTGTTGGGCGGGTCGAACACCTGAATCTCTGTCAGAGACCGGTTTGACGATGCCATGATCCATCCATTGCCAACGACCTCTCCGTCCGGTCCGTCGAGGACCTCGACTCTGACCATTTGTCCAATGTCAACATCGGATGGGATCATGGGTTCGCTCCAGAATAAGTCGCCAGTATGATCAACATACAAGCTCTTGTTTCCGACTGTCATCTTTACTTGATAGCCGTCGGTGACCGTTTCGCCTCCCTTGACGAGCACTACCTGCATTGCACTCTTCCCGTAGAGGGTAGCGTTGAATGACTCGTATGAGACAGCCACTCCGTCTCTCTCCGCGCTGGATGCGATGACTAGTGATCCGAAGACCTGATCGATCACGATAGGTGATTTGTCTTGATTGTTGTGCTTCTGAAGCAATTTCATGCCGCCAGGTTCGCGGCCGAAAACCCAAGCAGCGACGGCAGTGTAGTCGTATGACCAATTGAGATCCAGCGCTGTGGGCACTCCGTACACCACGGGACCGGTTCCAAGCTTGTATGTTGTCGTCGGACCTGGCAAGCTCTCATTTGTAGGTCCTGAGTGTCTTGCGAGTCTGCCGAAGTGGTACCATGAGGTTGATGCCAGCTGGAGTTCGATGTATGTTTCATCTCCGAATGACGTGCTCGGGGCATAGATGATTGCGCCGGTTGCGTTGTGCGTCGTGACCCCGTCGTAGGGATCTGGGTTTGACCACTCTCTGAAGTATGTCACCATCTTCTGGTAGGACATCGCTGACTCAATGGCCGACATGCGTATCTCCAGCGGTAGATTTCTCCTCTGCAGCTGGTCCATCAGATTCCCGAAGTCCATTGCCCAAGCAGTCTCGTAAGACTCGGCGGCTTCAAAGGCATCCAGGATTGTCCCGTGGAAGATGCTGTCGTACTTCCTCCCCTGGTCGGAAAGCGCGATGAGGTCGCTCATGACCTGGTCCAGTCCGGACAAGTTGTAGACCCCCATTGTTGCTGAGTATGGCGAATTGATCATCGTCCAGTCAACATAAGCGTCCACGATTCTTGCGCCGAACGCCTCGGGTGCGAGGTTCGTGTCAATTGCCAGGCCATCCAGGACCTGCGTGTATGGGAGACCTTGGAACGGGACGTCCTTCTCCGAGCTGACGAAGATCCTAGTGTACTCTCGGATCTGGTTCAGCATCTCAAAGGAGCCCTCCGCGCACGAGTCGACGATGATCATATCCAAGGGTCTTCCTAGGTTCGTTGTGGAGCTGGCGAGGGCAGATCTCAGCTCCGGAAGCGACATGATGTCCGCGCCATCTGGGCACAGACCCCGCCAATTCGCCCCGTGACCCCATAGTATCAGCACGTATCTCTGCGCTGGAAACGCTGAAACGGAGAAGTTGATGAACGCGCTGAGCGTGTCCGGGGATGCCGTGTTCACCTCTTCGCTTGGAGGTATGACAGCACCCGCGTCGCTCACTTTCGTCGAGATAATCGCGGGGGCGAAACCGTTCGGGTCCTGCTGCACCCTCAGGAGAGTCGTATTGCTGTCTCCGTACTCGTCCACCAGGACAATCACATTCGTCCCTGCCATCTGCTGTCCTGCCTCCATCTCGTTGACGTCGTCCTGCCAAGACAGGACCGGAGTCGCATCGTCAGCCATGTAGACCATTATCGTCCAGGTCGTCACAGTCAGGTTTGATTCCGTGGCATTGGACGATACTCCAGCAGAGCTTACCAACAGAGGAAGAAGAAGGATGGCGGTCAGGAGGATTTGCGGCTGGCTCATCGGATGTTTGATACAGCTGGACAAGTACAATAAGATTTCACTTCTTGGGCCCTTTCTTCACAACAGCTGCGGCTTCCAGACATTTCCTTATGTCTCTCTGGAACTTGGCGAGATTCTTCCTTTGATAGAGACACGCAGCCGGATGGAAAGTGACGAAGAGTCTGACCTTCTTGCCTGCGATGGTCAGAGGCACCTCTCTCCCTGCCAGATTGGATATTTTATCTTTGGTGTTCAATAAATGGTTCGCCGCAGTCTGTCCAAGCGCACAGACGACTCTTGGGGAGACGTCCCTCAACTCCGATTCCAGAAAAACGGAACATGTCTCGATCTCATCCCTCTTGGGTTTCCTGTTGTTTGGTGGCTTGCACTTCACCAGGTTCCCGACAAAGACCTGATCGCGTCTTGCGCCTGCCTTCTCGATTGCATCGTCCAGAACCCTCCCCGCTCGACCAACGAAAGGCTGTCCCTTCAGGTCCTCGTCTTTCCCCGGGGCCTCACCGATGAAGAACATCCTCGAATCACATGGACCGTTCCCGGAAACGACCTGCGTCCTGCCCTTTGACAAGCGGCACCTTGTGCAATTGAAATCGATCTTGCCGCAGGTCATGCGAGGTCCTTTGCCGTGTATAGCGAGATGAGCTCGATGCCGTGCTCCGTGAGCATCTCCTTGGCGCCCTCTTCGCGGTCCACCACGACGATGGCCCTGGACACATTCGCGCCCTTCTCCCTGAGCGCGTTCACGACTCTCATGGTTGAACCGCCAGTCGTTGCGACATCCTCAACTATTACGAACTTCTCGCCTGGCAGGACATCTCCTTCTATGAGTTCCTTCGTGCCGTGGTCCTTCGGCTCCTTCCTCACCATGACGAATGACCTGTCGGTCTCGAGCGCGACCGCGACAGCCAATGGCACTGCTCCGAGGGCCATGCCTGCGATCTTCGCCTCATTGACGAACGGTGCCATCGCCTTGCCTATCTCGCGAAGCACCTTCGGATTCGTGCTGGCCCGCTTGATGTTCACGAAGTAGTTGCTCTTCTTGCCGGATGAGAGCACGAACTCTCCTGTCTGCACGACCTTTAGGTCCTTCAGCATCTGCTTCAGCATGGCCTCCCACCTACCAGGGCACATTCTTCTTGCCCAACTTATAACCTATGATGTTCACTCCTCTGTGAAGGAGCGGGACGACGATCAGGAATAGTATCAGTCCGTAGACGCCGTTGCCCTCGACATAGTGGTCGATGAACCAGCCAGATTGGAAGACTAGTACGAGCACGATCGCTCCCGCG
>CAZTFD010000035.1:3628-11277 GCA_964612225.1 uncultured Thermoplasmata archaeon
TATTGGTCGAGCGCAGGTGCCTTGTCCCCCCGGCCCATGTTCAGCCGTCTCTTGACGAAGGAGCCAAAGCTGTCCCCGATCATCGCGCCGAAGCCGAGGCTTAGAACCACGCACAAAGATGCCGGCCAGTCACCGAAGCCCCAAGAGATCTCGGTCCCAAGCAGGTCGGCCAACCCGATCTGGATCATGCCGAACACCGTGCCTGCCAGCGCCCCACCGAAGAACCCTCTCCAGGTCTTTCCGTCCCCGAGGATCCTCTTGCCCCGCAAGCTCCTGCCCAGGTCCATAGGCCTTCCGCCGCCGAACAGGACTGCCGCGGAGTTAGGAATCAGGGCCGGCAGCATCAGCCACACGCCCGCCAATGCGGCCTCGATCGGCGTCATCCGCACGGCATATCGCGGAAGGTCGTAATAATGTGCTCGCAGGCGCGGCCTCCCCATGCCTGGGTGTATTGCTAGCTAGCTACAGCTGCAGTCCTCTCGTCTTCGCCTGAACGCGACGCAGCGAGGCTGCCTTGGGCATGGGATTCTCGAAGAAGCTGTTCACGTCCTCCACCGGGTCCTCCGTTTTCTTGGCGGATATCGTGTCCGAAAAATGGATCGCCCGCTTGTCGAGTATGATCGCCACTCCCCTGTCGGTCTCGCTTCTGATCAGCCTGCCGATGGCCTGCTGGAGCTTGCGTTCGGTCGGGGCCTTCACAGCCCTCTCCCAGCCCATGCCGAACCGGATCTCGCAGAAGTGCTGGAATGCACGTTGCTTCGCGGTCGGCTTGGGGTAAGGGATGCCCGCGAGGATCGCGACCTCCATCTCCTCGCCGGGGAAATCGATCCCCTCGCTCACCCTCCCGCCGGCTATCGCATGAAGGAACGCCTTCCCTGGTGAAAGCTTGAAGTCGTTCACGACCTTCATGAAGTCCCCCTGGCCCATCCCCTTGCTCTCGAAGAACACGTTCCTGCCAAGCAGTGCGGTTGCGGTCTTGCTCGATATCTTCTGCATCAAGGCGTACGACGGATAGAACACTATTGTGCTCCTGGGCACCCGATGGGCGAGGTCAGTGATGCGCTCTGCCAGCCTCTCGATCATGCCGTCATCGCGCTCGATGTCGTCGTACTTGGTCGTCACATCGTCCATGAAGAGGACGAGCCGGTTCTCTGGAGGGAACGGAGATGGTATGTCCACCAGCCTTGCGTCCTTCGGCAGCCCGATGGAGTCTCTGTATTCTTCCAATGGCTTCAGGGTCCCGGACATGTGCACGCTCGCGTGGCATTCCGCGATCGGCCTGCATGCGATCGCCGAGTCCAGACAATACGCCTCGAACGCCTTCGCGTCCTCGTACTTCGTGATCAGCTTGACGTACTCGCTCTCTTCGAGGGTCTGCCAGAACGTGAGGAAGCCCGCCGTGCCGTGAACGTACGACCTGGGCAACTTCCCAGCGAGCCTCCTGTGGTCCCTGACCATCTCGCCGAAGTTGGCGATCTGGGACAGAACGCCGTTCAGCCCTCTGCTCGTCATGTGGGTGCCGAACATTAGCTCCTCCTCCAGCTGTGATTGAGGGATGATCCCGTCCTCATCGATCAGGTACTCATCGACGGCCTTGTCCAGCGCCTCCTCCGTCATCAGGAGGACGTCCCGGAGGCTTATGCCGTCCCCGACCTCTGGGTCCCCGAACTCGTCAACCTCCTTCTGGGCGAGCCTGAGCGCTATCTCGCTCAGCGCAGCGGACTCGAGCTCCCTCGCGTACGACGGCAGGTTGTGCGCCTCGTCGACGATCAGAACGATGTCCTGGAGCGACGATGCCATCCAGTCCATGAGGGCGTGGCGGATGAACCCGTCGAAGAACATGATGTAGGGCGCAGCGACGACGTCCGCCGCAGGGACGTGCATCTTCGCGACCTCGTATGGGCACAATCCCCGGTCGATGCAGTGCACGGAGAACTCCTCGGCGGTCGGGAGTTCCTCCCTCGCGTACCGCATTATCGGCGCGAGGTCCTCGGATACCGTTGCCGCGTAGTACTTGCAGGCCTCCTCCTCCCCTCTTATGACCTTGGCCTTGCGCTCACCGCAGACCTTGGAGAGTTCTTCCGGGCTCCCCTGCGAGAGCTCCTGGTCTCTGTGCGCAAGAGGGCACATGTTCTTCCTGCCCTGGAGCGCGACGGCGAAGACGTTGGTACGCTCTGCAATCTGCCGAAGCTCGAGCATTACCTGTCTCTGTTGTGAGTTTGTCCGGGTAACATAGAGGATCTTCTTGCCGCTCCCCTTGCAGAACTCGACGCATGACGTCAGGGAGCAGATCGTCTTCCCAGTTCCAGTGCCGCTCTCGACCACAAGATGCGCACGGTCATGGCAGGCGTTCCCGACAAGCTCCATCAGCCGGTCCTGTCCTGGTCGGGGGACATAAGGGAAGACACTAGATGCCATGTGATCGATGGTTAGCGCAGGTGAGGTCTAATCGCTTTCGCTCAGAGACATGAAAGTAGAGAATTAGCTGCTGGAACCAGTGCGCGACTACTCTCTGTTCCATATGTCGTCAGGGATGTCGTCGTACACGTTCTCCGAGATGCCATCCCCTGAGATCAGGCCTTTCTTCCCCGAGAGGAGCTCGTGTATGCGCTCCTTGCGGAACATCCAGTAGTGTATGCGCCACTCGCGGCCGTCGTAGAGCGTCGTCTCTTCTCTCTCGGTCATCAATATTCCCGCGTCCTCGAGCATGTAGAATGCGTCCCTGTCCTCGGGCTCGAGCACGTTGTCGATTATGCGTTCGCTGTATCCGAAGAAGTTCATGACATGCTGGGCCATCGATCTGGCCTCCTCCTCAGGCATGCCGGCTTTGTCGATGCTGTTCTTGATGGCCTTCGTGAGGTGCTCGACCGTGAGGGTCGCGCCCGCAGAATCTCCATCCGACTTCTTCAGCTTCGTTAGAACATTCATATTCTCACGGCCGCTTCTTACCAATATAATCCCCCTCTCAAACAGTTCGGACAAGAATCTGCTGTCGGAATGTTCTTTAGCAAGTCATCATATAAATATGTTCGTCCATGACGATTACGTGGGCGTACGAAAGTCAGGTTTCCACTGGAAACCAGCCAGTACGTGGAATGAACAAATATGTACGGAGGATGAGGAGATGTTGGCGGAGTTCAGCGTGGTCCCGATCGGAAAGGGCGAGAGTGTGAGTCAGTATGTGGCGGAATGCATCAAGATAGTCGAGGACTCGGGCATCACCTACAAGATCAACCCCATGGGGACCGTGCTAGAGGGGGACTATGACGAGGTCATGGCGGTGATAAGGAAGTGCCACATGCGTGTCATGGAGCTCTGTCCAAGGGTGATCACGAGTGTCAAGATCGATGACAGAAAGGGCGCTCGGAACGCCCTTCAGAGGAAGATCACGTCCGTAGAGGAGAAGGTAGGCAAGGAATTGAAGAAGTAAATGACGGAAATGGTTTGAGTCCTTCTGTTTGCTAAGTGCTCACAGGTTGAAGTTCAGGTACGAGAACCAGAAGCCGACGACAGCGATCAGGAACGCCGCGGAGACTATCATCGCGGTCCTGACCCACTTCTCCATGTCAGTTCTGACTATCGCACCCAGGAGCAACGCAACGGTTAGTATGAACATCCCAAGGGACTTCACTACCTGCCCCGCGTTCACTCCTCCTTCTGTGTCCATCAGTCCGATCAGCCATGATCCGACCATCATGAGCAGCAGGCTGATCACCACCGCAAGGGAAAGCATCAAGTCAGACACGACGGTCTTTACGTATTCGACTGCTGGCTTGTGCGGCGGTTGATAAGCTGGCTGATACATCGGGTATGGACCCTGTGGTCCTGGTTGTCCAGAAACCATTTTTATCCCTTCCATTTCGATAATGGTTTCAATATGTAATATCTCTTTCGGATGGAGTATATAAGCATCGAGAACGGTCAGAACCGTCGACAACGGCCGTTCTCTTGAGTATTATGGGTGAAATAGACAGGCTTGGGAGAGAACTCAGCGATCGGACCCATTCGCAGGCTCGTCTTCCTGCGGGAGTTTCTTCCTGACGATGACGAGCCTGCACTTCTTAACCTTGGCAATGACTGGCTTGCCGAAGTGAATTTCCAAATTGACACCTTCTCAAAGGCAGATTCGTCGCCCCACTAACGACAATTGCCCTTCTCAGGCTCTGTATACCGTTTTCTGTCGTATTTAAAATGAATGTCACCTACTTGAACTAATAGGACTTGACATCACCGGAGGCTATTTCTAGGGTCAGTGCTGCGATCGGTACTTGGCTGCCTTGGCGGAGAGCAGCTTCAGCTCCTCCCTGAGCCAGTCGACATCCTTCGAAGTGGTCTGCCTTACGACTCGGGCAGGATGGCCCATGACGAAGGATTCCGCGGCAATCTTCGTACCGGGCGGCACGAGGCACCCCGCAGCTATCACCGATCTCTCTCCGATGACGGCTCCGTCAAGGATCAATGCTCCTATGCCGACTAGAGTCTCATCGCTCACCTTGCATCCGTGCAACCGAGCTGCGTGCGAGATGATGCATCCGTCTCCGACGGTCACAGGCCTCCCCTTCGGCGCCTCCGCGAAAGACATGTCCATCATCGCAGATCCCCTGCCAATCTCAACCATGTCATCATCTGCTCTGAGCACGGCACCGGGCCATACGCTCGAACGATCTCGGAGGACTACATCTCCGATAACGACCGCAGATTCGTCAACGTAGACTTCCAGACCCAGAGCCGGGCTCTTCTCCCCAAAGCTCCTGAGAACCATGGACACCTAATCATTGCTCTGGTCGATATAGCTTTCATTTGCGATTGGCTGAACGAACAGCTTATTAACCGCACACTGCGTTTCCACGGACATCGGCATGACGCGATGGATTGCATCCTCTCCCCGGGGGTCTGGTTAGTTGTCGGAGTCAAATGACTACGTATCAAACATCCTCAAGACCCTGCATCGGCTCTCCTCGAAGATTCAGAATCTTCAGGGCTCCGAGGAGGGTTTCAGGATCATCGCCAACGAGATCCGGTCCATCGCGAACTCAGACTATGCGGCCATCTTCCTTGTCGATAAGGAGAACTCCACCCTCAAGCTCGTAGGCGTGTCCGGATTAGATCTGGACAAGACCAAGAGTCTCCCGGTAGTGAAATTGGACGAGGAATTCAGGCGGCGATCCTTCAGTTCCAGCGAGTCAAGAATCCTGAAGCTGCGATCGCCATCCGAGTTCCCGGCCGTGGCCCAAGAACTCGTGAAAGCGACTGAAATGGAGACAGGTATTCTCTCGCCCATCATGCTGAGAGGGGAGTTCCTCGGATACGTTGCGATCGGAAACAGGAAAGGGAGTCCCGATATCACCGAAAGCGTTGAGGAGCTCATGCCTCCGGCATCCGACGCTGTCGCCGTGATCGTCGACAGCATGCGGATCTACATGAAGCTCAGCCAGGCGAAGGAGAACACGGACCGCATCCTGTCGCTGGCGCCTATCGGGATCTTCAGCTGTGACCCTAAGGGGATTTTCAAATCGGTCAACCGACAGATGCTGACCATGCTTGGCAGCGATTCCGAGGAGGGACTCATCGGAACGAGCGTCTTCGAGCTCCCTGTCGTGACGAGGTCCGGCCTTGATGCGCTCATTATGCAGGGCATAGAAGGACATGAGGGAGAGAAGGCGGATGTTCATTTCGTGCTCCGATCGGACAAAGCGCTGTACCTGCACGTGAAAGTCACTCCCCTGAAAACGGACAAGGGCGAAGTCCAGGGTCTCTTGGCGGTCGCGATGGACATCACATCCAAGATAAGGCTCCAGAACCAGCTCGAGAGGTCGTACGAGAAGCTCACACAGACCTACCAGGAGCTTGAGCGTGTGACCAAGATGAAGACGCAATTCATCGATGTCGTCTCGCACGAGCTCAGGACCCCGCTGACCGTCATGAGGGGATACATCGACCTGATGGAGTCTGAGTACTCGGCCAAGCTCGAGCCCAAGTTCGGGTCAAGGCTGAACATCATCAAAGCGAACACGGACAAGCTCTACGGCCTCGTCGAGAGCATGCTCGATGTCAGCAGGCTCGAGAAGGGTTCGCTCATGATACACCCGGAGCCCGTCAGGGTCGATGCCATCCTCGAAGAGATAGTCCAGACCATGGTTCACGACTCCGAGGTCAAGCATCAGACCCTCACACTGGACATAGAGGGGAAGCTTCCGCTCATCATGGCCGATAGGCGGAGGCTAAAGGACGTATTCAACAACCTCATCGACAACGCAATCAAGTACACGCAGGAAGGAGGAAGGATCCAGGTGAGCGCCAGGGACGAGGGACGCATGCTTCATGTCTGGGTCAAGGACAATGGCGTCGGAATCCCGCTCGAGAACCTTGGAAAGATTTTCGACAGGTTCCACCTGGTGACCAGCAACGATCTGTCCCATCAGGTCAACAGGCTGGGCCTCGGCCTCCCCATCGCGAAAGGGATAATCGAGGCGCACGGAGGCAGGGTCTGGGTCGAGAGCCAGGTGGGCAAGGGCAGCGTGTTCCATGTCGACCTTCCAAAGGAACAGCTAAAGTAGATTCTAATACCTCAAATACTCCAGCGCAATCTCCGAACCTGATGGCAGCTAGGGATAGGAAGAATGCCATAACCCTGACGGTCCTCGCGAGCCTGATTTGGGGCACTTCGTTCCCTGGGACGAAATGGGGTCTCGGGTTCGTTGGCAACGACGTGTTCTTCTTGCTGCTCAGGTTCTTGGTCGCGTGCGCCATCACGCTTTCCGTCGTCGTGTACCTGGGCAAGCTCCGGCTGGCCATCTTCAAGGAGCCCATGATGTGGGTGATCGGTGGGTTCAATTCGGCAGGGTTCGTTCTGCAGTACGTGGGCCTGAATGATGCCACTGGCTACGGCACCACGGCCTCCAAGACGGCCCTGTTGGTGGACATCAACGTCGTCGCCGTCGCCATCATATCCTATTTCATGTTCAAGGAACGATTGGGCAAGATCCAGACTGCAGGTATCGTCTGCGGCATAGTCGGTGTGGTTTTCCTTACTCTCAACAAAGACCTCGTGTTCGACCCCGATCAGGTCGTGGGCGACATCCTGGTATACGTGGCCGGCTGGAGCTGGGCGTTCTTCATAGTGTTCAACAAGCGCATGCTGTGCAAGTACAGTGGCGTGGAGATCAGCTCCGCGGCAATAACCACGTGTGCGATTTGGCTCGTGCTGCCGACCACGTACCTAATGTTCACCGGCGCTGACTTCTCGGTGGAGCCAGTTGGTTGGCTGATGATACTATACCTGGGCCTGTTCTGCACCTCGATCGCGACCCTGCTATGGGCGATGGGCCTCGAAGGAGTCTCAGCGACGGCCTCAGCGACAATAATGCTGATCGAGGTACTGACCGCATTGGCGCTCTCGATTGGTGTCCTTGGTGAGACGATGAGCACAGCCGCGGCCTTTGGTGGCGTGCTCGTGATGCTGGCGATCTACCTTGTGGCGGGGACGGGCGTCGGCGAGAAGGAGCCAATCAAGTCCGCTTAGGCCTCTTCCGACCAATCCTCCAGATTCATCCCGTGCCTCTCGAGCTCGGGCCCGTGCTGCGCCCTCGGGTCCTTGCCCTCCCTCATGAGCTCCATTGACTCCCTGAGCCTCCGCTGCATATACCATG
>CAZTFD010000036.1:0-11016 GCA_964612225.1 uncultured Thermoplasmata archaeon
TCGCCTCGGACCGTGAGGGGAAGTCGTCGATCTCCACGAGGAAGTCTATGGCCCGCAGGTGCCTCTGCGGTATGCGGATGGTGATCTTCTCGTTGTCTGGCTCCATTCTGAATCGACCCTTTCCGCCAACTTCCCCGAGACGCCTTCTGTACCTCTTCTGCCTTACTAGCGTCGGACGAGACCTAATAATGGTGTGAAATATATAAAACCTCGGTTTTGTTTCGCTCTACTCCTCGAAAGACGTTCAGAATGCGCGCGCAGACTCTCGAAAAACGATTTATACGATATTCATAATAGGGTGCGCTCGCATAACGTTCTGGCACACCAATCCCGACTTAGCTCAGACTGGCTAGAGCGGCTGACTGTAGTATGGAAATCGGCACGCCCGATCTCAGTCGCTGAAATCAGCAGGCCCCCGGTTCAAATCCGGGAGTCGGGACCATACCTTTTGTTCAGACCAGATACTGCTCAAGTTCCATACTTGGAATGGTTGAGAAGAATGATATATAACACCGCTTATTCACGAGGATGTGGGAGCACAAGACGTACCACTGATGGAAAAGAAGCCTGAACCTCTCTCTCAGGATGCCAATTCTGCTCGAAGTGGTTCAAGAAGGAGTATGAACAAGAAACAGAAGGTCCTTCTCGTTGTAAGCGTCGTTCTGATCGTCCTAGGTTTGACATTCAGCGTTTATTTCCAAGCCAAAATGGATGAAGAGCTTGCACTCTCCAAGAATTTCGAGCACGATTTCATATCGAATGGTCAGACCACAGTTGTCAATCGTGATTACCTGTTCCCGTACGACCCAACGTACAACGGGACCGGCGCGAGCATAGCTTCGTCGAACTATACCACTGAGACGGAAACGACCATCAAAGGTGTGGATTCTGGCAATGACTATGTAGAATTCAGTTATGTGAAAGAGATTATTGAACAGCCCACTCTTCTTATAGATGTGAACACGGGATCAGAACCAGGCGGCATTGCAGTGCTTCCTTCAATGGCACCTGGGATGCCTGTGACACCCTACCCCTTCCAGCCGTACCAGCCAACAAATTCTACGATGTACCTCGATGAGAAGAATTGGTCCTACAGATCGGACATCTACGAAGCACACAAACTACCTGCTCGAACGGGCTATGCACGCTCCGTGTTCACACATCACCTTGAACAACAGTCCTATCCCATCTTTATCGGTTCGATTGGAAACACGACCACCGCCGAATTCGGGGGGGTCATAAAGGTCCAGGGAATCGAAACGTACTTGTATGATTACTCATACACATTTGAGATCCCTTTCCCGATCTACACCAATCAGACAACAGGTCTTACGGCGTTTCTGTCATTCACCGAGAGCACCAGCGAATATCATGAACCAATCACGGGAGCGCTTTTGAAGCAGACCACCACCCTAACATACTACCTTGCCACCGTTGGCCAAGGACCACCCAATACCGTCGGGATTTACTCCGAGAGTAATGACTATGAAATATCTCAGAAGGATGCAGATTCCTTTTCCCAAGGACTTTTCTGGATACACAACTCTTCGACCATCGCCATGGCATTGGTCCTCCTTGGCCTTATGTTGATCGTGGTGGACGTCGTGATGATCATCAAGGCAAGAAGATAATCATCAGTGACTTCAAGAACCGCATGATCTCATCTGGCCGCATTCAAAGAAGCCGGACAGTATTCTTCAATCCGGTTTGGCACATCATAGATTGACGACAAGGACGAGTTCTCGGAAATGCTCAAGATTTCCAATATTCGGACGAGGAAAGTTGATTCAGGACAATGCAGCATCTTCCACCTCTTGAAATAATTGAATACAAAACAGTTCAGAAACGGGAGTCGGAGCCATTTCCTTCACGGATCAGACTCTCTCTGGGATGATCATCCAAGACTCAGGTGCGTCAGGCCGAACGACTTCCCTGTTCCTCTCCATGAGCGCGAGTTCCTTCGGCTCGAATGAGCGAGCGTCTACCGACATGATAAGAACGGAGTCGCTCGTCATCGCGGTCTCCGTCCATCTGTCCATCGACTTGAGGAGTCGCAAGAAATCGTTGCTCGTTGCAAGGTACTCGAGACCGTCCACGAGAAGAACGCCGTTCTGTGATTTCTCCATGAAGTTGACGAGGTAATCGGTAAGGAGGCTGAGCTTCGCGGGGTCCATGTTGTCCTTCCCGGCCACGGTCGATAGCCATATGATCGGGGTGGTCTGGAGGTAGTGCTTGGCACGGACCTCGTGCGGGAACTGTCGTGTGACTATGAGCCCCTGCGGTCGGCTCTTGTACTTGCTGCATCCCCTGCAGGGGCAAGGTAGCTTGCACGACGCGCAATCGAGGCTCTCGCAAGGGAAGCTATCGTCATTGGCGCAGTCGGTGCATCTTCCCTTGAGGACATCCGTGAAGATCTTGAAAGCGAAGTCTGGCTTTGGTTCCACGACCAGGTACACGAACCTGTGGAGGAGCTTGTACTTGGCCTTGGAACTCGAGAGCAGTGTCTCCTGGACCGGCACGGCCATCACCATCTGTCCGCGAGCAATCGAGTACGCGAACAGCAGGCCGGCGAGCGCCACTCCCGTGACCATCGCGCCGCTTGCTGTCTCCGACTGTAGGGAAGTCGAACCAGATGCCGTAGCGTACCAGAGGAACCCACTTCCGACGAATACCCACAGGCCTATCAGGAATATCGTCGACGAGCGCTTGCCTTGGGGGCTCGCCTTCGTTCTCGAAATCACTATCAGAGCTGTCGTTAGCACGGTGATGGACAAGCCCAAGATCGTTGCCATGATGGTAGTGGCACTAGTGAGTGCTGGGGTAAGCGAGCCGACATCGTCGATGTCCGCCATCGAGCCCATGATGAATACGCCAACAACTACGACGATCATTCCCAGAGCGGTAGTATTCAAGGGCTTGAACGACACCTTCCTCTCGACCGGGAACACAATTGCCAGTTCCAGCAGGAATGTCGATGCGAGAAGGATTGAGATCAAGGAAGCCTTGGAGATCGTGGACGCGGCCTCGACGTTCGACGAGTCGATCATCGGATACAGTGGACCCGTGATCATCGCCACGAACACAGACGCCATGGCGAGCAGAAACAGAGCGGCTGCGTTCGACTTGGGCGATTTCATCCAGCCCAGCAAACCGGCTCCGAGGCATATTGCTCCGGCACCGAGGGACGCCGCCCATGTGTAATCTAGCATAGGGTGATTCCTCTTGAGGCTGTCATGCCCACCTCTATTGTTGCAGTTCCCTGTCCTATTCAATGCCGCCGGTGCATCCCTACGCTGTAGTGGCGGTCCTCACTGCTTCGAGGAGTCTCTCGACCTGGAACGGCTTCGCGACGAAGTCGATCGCGCCCGCCCTCATGGCCTCCTTCCGGAGCGCCTCTTTCACTAGCGCGCTGACGACGATTATCTTGGCCTTCGGGTCCTGCTCCATGATCTTCACTATCGCTGAAAGGCCGTCCATGCCGGGCATCAGGATGTCCATAAGAACGACGTCGGGCTTCAGAGCCTTGTACTTCTCTATGGCCTCAAGTCCATTGGCCGCCTCACCAGCTATCTCGTGATCGTGAGACTCGAGTATGTCCCGGATCATTTCCCTAATGAACGGTGCATCCTCGACTATCAGAACCTTTGCCATAGTCCATCAACCCAACCGGAAGCTGTCAAGATGTGAAGAAGAATCCTTGCATATATAAGTTAGCCACTTCCGTTATCGCAATCGATAATCGAGTAAGAACCGTTCAAGGTGTCCTGCAGTCTGCTAGTGCTTTCTCTTCTCCTGCCTCGATTGATTCCATCGCACGCTGTGCCTGGTGGATCACGCATCTCGGAACGGACCAGAATGCCTACGGCATTCTCGTCTGACAGTGATTTCCGAGCTGAACGGTCAGACCAGATTCCAACAAGTAATAAATAGCCTGAGGTGCATATGTGATTTTGTCTGACGAATGTCGGACCGAAGGGATGTGCATGGTATTCGGCACAGGCAGAAGGGATGCTCGAGAGAACGATGACCCAACCGAAGGAAGAAGGGTCCCATACAGACTGGCGTCCTATGAACACGATCAAGAGGGCAAGAGATTCAAATCAAGCAACGTCGCGTTCAGCTTCTGGAGCGCTTCGAAATACGTGCTGATTCTGTCTCTCATGCTCTGGTGGCTCCCGATGTTCGGGCAGATGATCGCTGGATATGTCGGAGGTCGAAGAGCAGGTGGTCCGTGGAAGGGAGTCCTTGCGTCGATCTTCCCGGTAGTGTGCCTGTATGGCGTGATGACCGGCTTCGACAGCGGCTTCCTTCCATCGCACATGCTCGGAGTCGCAATAGCGCCCGCAGCCATCGGGTCAGCGCTCACCCACAGCGTCCCGTTCATATCGCCTTACCTCCAGTTCTCGTCTGACTATGTCGGATCTTTTGTCGATGCGCTCGCTGGATCCAGCCCGTACGGCATCAATACCTACGTGCTCACCGTGGCCTTCGCATATGTTGGCGGCGTGCTGGCCGAGCAGAACAGGAGAGAGATCGAGTTCACATCCGGGTCGGTCATGTCCAACACGACCGTGCTAGTCCACGAACCCAAAGCCTACGCCCAGCAGACGGCCGAGGCTCAAGAGCAGCCGCGTGGCGCATTTGCCAGTATAGGCGCGATGCTACATCTCCCGAGGCACCGCGATGCCTCCAGGAGCGGCGGCTTCATGTCCAGAAGTCGCGGCGATTGGGCGAACGCGGTCGAGGCGAGATATGATGACGACGGCGGAGAAACGGGCGATCAGCGTCTCCTCCCTGCAGCTGGTCCGATGTACGAGCCCAGAAGCCAGGGATTCATGCGGATGAAGTCACGCCAGTCGTCGCATCATCATCACTCCCACAACAAGGACCCGTGGCAGAACAAGCAGAAGAGGCGTGGGGCCCCGAACTACTCCGCGAAGCCGAGGTTCAGCTACCCGCAGTACGAGCCCGAGCCCAGGCGCGAGACAGGGGGCTACAAGGGCGGCATGGTTAGAAGGAGCAAGGATGTCCCTAGATTCACGATGACCTCAGACCCGAGATCGATCAAGAGAGCGGAGAAGATGATCGACCGCGAATGGGGCGGCCACAGGAAATTCTCCTCATTCAGAGACGAGGGCGAACGCGAGGAGCCTGCAAGAGTTCCAGAAGAAACCGAGGCAGTTGCCGCTCCGCGAAGGAAGGAGCACCACAACAGCCATCAGTGGGACTCGATCTAGGGTCTTGTTTCACGCCAAACTTTTTATGCGTTCACCGCTTCGCTCGCCCAGGAATGGGTAGAGTGGAGCGGATGATTCGTGTTTTGTGAGAAATGCAAGAGCCTCCTTTTTCCGCTGGATGGGAAGCTTGTGTGCAGGAAATGTGGAGCTGAGTACCAGCCGAACTCGAAATCGCAGGTGATCAAGCACAAGGGCAAGAACAAGGACGAGGAGGTGGCGTTCATGGGGGAGCTCTCGGGGACGCTCCCGACCGCCGATGCGGAATGCCCATCTTGTGGACACAACAAAGCCTACTGGGTCCTGAGGCAAACGCGAGCTGCAGATGAGCCCGAGACGAGGATCTTCAGGTGCACGAAATGCGGACACTCGTGGCGCGAATACTAATGCTGGATGCATCCGCAAGTTTTTAAAAGACTGACCGGTTACAGGTAGGTACACGGAAGGGGGGTCAATGTTTCAGGCGAAAGCCAGAGCTGACATCTTGAAAGAGGTTGTGAATGTGGTTTCCACCCTCGTCGATGAAGCGAAGTTCAGTATGAATGCGGATGGGCTGACCCTTAGGGCAGTGGATCCGGCGCACATCGCGATGGTAGACTTGACGCTGGGCAAGGACGCCTTCGAGGAATTCAAGGGGGATGATGTCGAGATCGGCATCGACATCGACAAGCTCAGCCAGTTCCTGAAGCTCGCGAGGTCCGATGACATCATCGATCTCAAGCACGACGAGGAGAAGAGGAGGCTGAACATAGCGGTGGGGGACATCACGAGACGAATGAGCCTCATCGACACAACGGGCATGAGCGATCCCAAGGTCCCGAGCCTGGACCTGCCAGCTAGCCTCACAGTCAAGGTCGACGACCTCGTACAGGGGATCAGGGCTAGCGAGACCGTGTCTGACCACATTGCGCTCATCGCGGGCCCTGAGAGCTTCGAGATGACCTGCGAGGGCGACATGGACCAGGTCAACTGGAAGAAGGCAAAGAAGGACATGCCCATGCTCGAGGCTCCGAGCAGCGTAAGAAGCCTGTTCCCGCTAGAGTACTTCTCGAACATGTTGAAAGCCGTTTCTTCAGGCAACGAAGTGACAATGCACCTGGGCAACGACTATCCTGTCAAGGTGGAGTTCAAGATCGCAGGCGGGAAGGGCGAGGTCAGATACTTGCTGGCTCCGAGGATCGAGAGCGGTGACTGAGCAAAGATGCGAAACTACACACATCCCTCGAAACTCTCTTCTGATTCATCCAGGGTAGCGTGAGCGTTCCGGTTAGTTGGTCTACTATGCGCAGGATACGGATCGGGGTTCTGGCTTCGGGTGGCGGAACGAACCTTCAGGCTATCATCGACTCTTGCGAGAGGGGCGAGATCGACGGCGATGTCGCTGTGGTGATTTCGAACATACCTGAGGCGTACGCTCTTGAACGCGCGCGCAAGCACAGGATAGATGCGTTCGCATTCCCGCACAAAGGCGTTACGCGGGAGCAGCACGAGGCGGACATCATAGAGTGTCTCGAGCAGCACAAGGTCGACCTGGTCGTGCTCGCGGGCTACCTGCGGATGCTGACCCCGTTCATGATCAACAAATACCTCGGTCGGATGATGAACACACATCCCGCCCTGCTACCGTCCTTCGGCGGCGAGGGCATGCATGGCCTGAACGTTCATCAGGCGGTCCTCGACCATGGCTGCAAGGTGTCAGGCTGCACGATACACTTCGTCACAGTCGATGTCGACGGAGGCCAGATCATTCTGCAGAAAGCGCTTCCGGTCCTGGAGGACGACACCGCGGAATCCCTGCAGGAACGAGTGCTGAAGGAAGAGCACAAACTTCTCCCCAGGGCGATCCAGCTGTTCGCTCAGGGCAAGCTGAAGATCGACGGAAGGAAGTGCCATGTGCTTGAGACCTAGCACGTGAAGAACGCTATTCGGCTCGAATAGTTTAAGACAGGTCAGTCAATATCCTGCATGCGCCTGCCAGAAACGAAATGGGGGACGGACTTGGAAGTCTACGATGGAGAGTTCATCAACGAGCTTGAAACGATAGCCAAGAGGGTCAGGCTCCATTCGGTCAAGATGATCTATCAGGCCGGTTCTGGCCATCCCGGAGGTTCTCTTTCGTGCGCGGACATCCTCACAGCTCTGTATTTCCACGTGATGAAGCACGACCCGAAGAGGCCTGACTGGCCGGACCGGGATAGGTTCGTACTGAGCAAGGGACATGCCGCGCCAGCTTTGTATGCGGTCCTCGCGGAGGCCGGATATCTCTCGATGGATGAACTGAGCACGCTCAGGAAGATGGGGAGCAGACTTCAAGGCCATCCGTGCATGCATAAGACTCCAGGTGTAGAGATGTCCACAGGCTCGCTCGGGCACGGGCTGGCAGCCGGAAACGGGATGGCCTTGGCCGCCAAGCTCGACAGGAAGCTCTACAGGATGTACGTCGTGGTCGGGGACGGCGAGATGGATGTGGGTGAGACGTGGGAGGCCGCGATGCTCGCATCTCACTTCAAGCTCGACAATATAACGGTATACCTCGACAGGAACAATCTCCAGCTGGACGGACCGACAGAGAAGATCATGTCCCTTGAGCCGCTCTCTGACAAGTGGAAGGCCTTCGGTTGGCACGTGATCGAGATAAACGGCCACAACATGAAGGAGATCATACACGCGACGAACGAGGCGAAAGGCATCAAAGGGAGGCCGACGATAATCATTTGTCACACCATCAAAGGCAAGGGAGTCAGCTTCATGGAGGGCTCACTGCAATTCCACGGCAAGGCCCCGAACAAGCAGGAGTACGAGCAGGCGCTCAAGGAGCTCGGGGGTGAGAAGGCATGAAGTGGAAGGAGGAGAGCCAGAGGAAGCAGTACGGCAAGGCCCTTGTGGAGCTGGGAAAGGAGAGGGGCGACATAGTCGTGCTCGACGCTGACCTCTCAAGCTCCACGAGGACGGCGGACTTCGCAGCGGCCTTCCCTGAGAGGTTCTTCAACTGCGGCATCGCAGAGCAGAATATGATGGACACCGCGGCTGGACTCGCGGCCTCTGGGAAGACAGTATTCGTATCCACGTTCGCCGTGTTCGGAACCGGAAGGTGCTACGACCAGATCAGGCAGTCCATTGCCTACCCGAACCTGAACATCAAGATTGTCTTGTCTCATGCGGGCATCACAGTGGGTGGCGATGGTGCTTCCCACCAGATAGTGGAGGATATTGCGCTCATGCGGGTCCTGCCCAACATGACGGTGATAGTGCCTGCCGATTCGCCCGAGACATACAAGGCCGTGAAGACGGTTGCGAGCATGCCCGGTCCGGTGTATGTCAGGATAGGCAGGTCGGACGTGCCATCGATCACAGACCCTGCGAGCCCGTTCGAGGTCAACAAGGCGCCGGTGATGAGGGACGGGAAGGACATCACCCTCATAGGGTGCGGGATCATGGTCTCGAAGTGCCTCGAGGCTGCTGAGGAGCTCGTAAAGCACGGGGTCGACGCCAGGGTCATCAATCTGCACACCATCAAGCCCTTGGACGAGAAGACCATCGTGAGGGCCGCCAGGGAGACCGGCGGTGTCGTCACCGCCGAGGAGCACTCCGTGATGATGGGCATGGGCAGTGCAGTCGCGATGGTTCTCGTGGAGAACTTCCACGTGCCGATGAAGAGAGTCGGCATACCCGACGTCTTCGGGGAATCGGGGGCGTGTGACGAGTTGATGGGCAAGTACGGACTGACCGTAGACAACATCGTGGAAGCCGCCCACGACGTTCTGAAGAGGAAGAAGTGAAGAGGGATTCGACATGAAGATATTCATAGACACCGCGAACCTGGACCAGATCAAGGAGGCCAACAGCTGGGGCATCCTGGACGGGGTCACGACCAACCCGTCGCTGGTTGCCAAGGAAGGTTGCGAGTTCGAGAAGAGGGTAAAGGATATCTGCGAGATCGTGGACGGGCCCATCAGCGCCGAGGCAGTGTCGATGGACTCGGAGGGCATGATTAAAGAGGCCCGTCGGTTGTCGAAGATGCACAAGAACGTCATCGTGAAGATCCCGATGACCGCCGAGGGGCTCAAGGCGGTCAAGGTGCTGTCGAAGGAGGGCGTCAAGACGAATGTGACGCTCGTGTTCTCTCCGAACCAGGCCCTCCTGGCAGCGAAGGCCGGGGCGACCTACGTGTCGCCGTTCGTCGGCCGTCTGGATGATATCAGCCACAATGGCATGGACCTCGTGAGGGATATCGTGACGATATACCGGAACTACGGATTCAAGACCCAGGTAATCGCAGCGAGCATACGGCATCCTGTCCATGTGACCGAGGCTGCACTGGCGGGCGTTCACGTCGCCACTGTTCCATTCGACATCCTGAAGAAGATGCTGAAGCACAACCTGACGGACGAGGGCATCCACAAGTTCCTCAAGGACTGGGAGAAGGTCCCGAAGAAGAAGTGATCGTGTTGGCCGGTACTTTCTAGTTGATGTAGCTAGCCGTGCTCGACCTGTCGAACCCTTTCACGAGCTCAAGCTGGTAATCCTCTTGTGGCTGCCAGCCGTAGATCGGGTAGACGAGCTTCGGGACGAACTTTGAGAGGTCGGCTGCGAACTGCGTTACGGGGTGGTCCTTGCCGAAGGCGGAGGCGCTTATCTCGTAAGCCTTGGCCCTTGCTGCCGCCTCGTCGATGATCCCAAGCGTATGGAGATACTCGTGAAGCAGTATGTGGAACACATAGGGTTTGTACAGCGCGGGGTCCGTCTCCTTGATGCGTTTCAGGGGGAGGCTGTTCATGACGATTATGTTGGTGGCGACCGGGTAGAACGCGCCCACGAACCCCTGAAGCCCTCCGCCAAGGTTCGCGAGGCCGAGCATCAGTCCCGCCCTTTCCTTTCCAGTGCTTCTCCTGACCACGCTCTTCACAAGCTCGAATATGTCGGTGAGGTCCTTCGCGGACTCAAGTTGCTTCTCGACGGGTGTCTCCGGGTTCACGAAGGACTATTGGGCGTTCGATGCTTATAGACAAATCGCCTGACAGTCAGATACCCGCCGAGGTCGATCCTTTGGATAATGCTGAAATACCGACCAGGGCTTTTGGCACTCGTGCGAGCAGATGTACTGGTCGTAGGCGGCGGTCCTGCGGGCTCGACCGCCGCAAGACTCTTGGCGAGGGATCATGACGTCATCATAGCCGAGGAACACCGTTCCCCGGGCGAGCCGCTCCAGTGTGCCGGTCTGGTCACCCAGAGAGGCGTACCGATGTTCGCCAGGGAGAGCGTGCTTGGAGAGGTCAGAGGTGTCAAGATCCACTCCCCCCTCGGGTTCACTCTCACTCTCGAAGCCAGGAGTTCGCGCGCGTATGTATTGGACAGAACGCTGTTCGACAGGATCATGTTTCACAAAGCGGTGGACGCCGGCGCGGTGCCCAAGGTGGGCTCATCCATCAGGTCCGTGGTGGATCACGGACATGATGTCCGTTCTGAGATGCGGGCCGATGGGGCGACCGAGTCGGCCAGTTCGAAGATAGTGATCGGGGCTGATGGCTACAAGTCGGTTTGCAGGAAAGCTTCTCGGCTCCCGCCTCCAAGGCACATGCTCACAGGCATACAGGTGGACCTGAAGGGAGTGGAGATGGACAACGAGTTCGTCGAGATCTATCTCGGAAGAGATGTCGCCCCCGGCTTCTTCGCGTGGGCCATTCCAGCGGCTGATTCAGTAAGAGTGGGCCTGTGCACGTGGGACGCGGACGATATCCCGGCGACGTATCTCAATAGACTCTTGGCCAGACCGCAGTTCAGA
>CAZTFD010000037.1:0-10430 GCA_964612225.1 uncultured Thermoplasmata archaeon
ATGTCCTTCCGTCGCAGATATCTCGACCCCTCTGATGACGATGAAATCGGCTCTATGTGCGAGGTCGAACGCCTTTAGAGATCCGCCAATGGCGTTGTGATCAGTTATCGCGATGCCGTCCAAGCCGCTTCTTTCGGCGAATGCAATGATGTCCTCAGGTGTTGCAGTCCCGTCCCTGGAGAATGTCGAATGGATGTGGAGGTCGAGCTTCATCGTATCTTCGCACCGACCGGAATGTCCGAATCAAAGATGATCTTGACCTTGTCCGGCCCGTGGAGAACGAGGGCCTTGTCGCCCGATACGAAAGCGGCGTACTTCGTGTCGGGGGTTGGTTTGTCCACAGTGCATTTCACCTTCCTCGAACCTAGATCCAACATCGTAGGATCTCCTGCTGGCACGGTCCCTGCACGGATGTCGAGTTTCTGGAACTCCTTGAAGCTGACCTGCTTCTGTCCAGGTTCCATGCCGCTCGATATAGGAGTCCCTGCCGGGAGGTCCTTCTCTGGTGTCAGGAGTGAGAGCTGCTTGCCCTCCTCGGCCGCCAACAGCATGCCCTCCGATTTGACGCCTCTTATCGTTGCGGGCTCCAAGTTCGTGACGATGATCAGGGTCTTGGTCTTGAGCTGGTCCGCGGTATAGAACTCCTTGAGCCCGCTGACCATGGTGATCGTCTTGCCGATGTCGACCTTCATCAGATAGAGCTTGTCAGCATTCGGGTGAGGCTGAACGTCCAGCACCTTTCCCACCTTGAGGTTCAGTGCGGAGAACTGCTGGAAATCGCCAGAGCTCGTCGCCTCGACCTTGGCGAACTGGGGCGAAGGCTTCTCCATCTTCTCTCCCGCCTTGAGAGGGATCTCGATCCCCTTCCACCCGATCTCTTCGATCGTACCGTCCATCCTGAGCTGCTTCCATATGCTCTCGGAGGAGAATGGCATGTACGGGTAGGACATGACGGCCAGAGCCTTTCCAATCAGTAGGCTGACATGGAGTACAGTCCCGCACTTGCTCCTGTTCGTCCCGACAAGGGACCAGGGCGCAACGGAATCGAAGTACTGGTTCCCGAACTGCGCGAGATCCATGACGGCCTTGAGGGCCCTTCTGAACTCGCATCCGGACAACGCAGTCCTGACCTCTTTGTCGGTCTCCGTGATTCTATCAAGGGCGGCCTTGTCCCTTTCATCCGGATCCGCCATAGCGGGGATCTCGCCGTAGTTCTTGAAAGAGAATGAAAGAGCTCTGTGCAGGAAGTTGCCATAGGTCGCCACGAGCTCGTTGTTCACCCTCGTCGAGAGGTCGTCCCATGAGAACTCGCTGTCCTTTGTCTCAGGCATGTTCGCCGAAAGATAGTACCTTATCACATCGGGCTTGAACTTGGTCAGCATATCCGGGATGTCTATGCTCACGCCCATGCTCTTGGAGAACTTCTGGCCCTCAAGTGTCATGAACTGGTTCGCTGGCACATCGTACGGAAGGTTGAGACCGCCGTAGCCCAGGAGCATCGCGGGCCAGATTATGGTGTGGAAGACGATGTTGTCCTTGCCCAGGAAGTAATAGCTCTTGCACGAGCTGTCTGTCCAATACTTCGTCCAATCGTCCGGCCTGTCCTCCAGCTTCGCCCACTCTTTGGTAGCAGATAGGTAGCCGATCACAGCGTCGAACCAGACATAGATCCGCTTGTTCTCGAAACCACTGACGGGTACAGGCACGCCCCAGGAAATGTCCCGGGTGATCGGCCTATCAGCAAGACCCTCCCTGAGGACGTTCATGGTGAACATCCGGACGTGCGGGCGCCAGTGGGCGTTCGCCTCAACGTATCTCACGAGCTCCTCGGAGAAGTTCGACAGCTTCAGGAAGTAATGCTCTGTCTCCTTGAGCTCGGGCACGGAACCACATATCTGGCATCTGGCATCTACAAGCTCCTCTGCGTTCAGGTCTTTGCCGCAAGAGTCGCACTGGTCTCCCCTCGCGCGATCGTAGCTGCAGTGTGGGCATTTGCCCTCCACATACCTGTCCGGCAAGAATCGTTTGCAGTTGCTGCAGTAGAACTGCGGCGTCGATTTGCGCTCAAGATGGCCCTTCTCGAGCAATCGGCTGAATATGTCCTGGGTCACCTTCTCGTGGTTCCTTGTGTGGGTGCTCGTGTATAGGTCGAAGCTGATGCCGAGGTCGGCTATCGCCTTGGAGTTGATCGTATGGTATCTGTTGGCGATGGTCTCAGGAGGGACCTTCTCCTTGTCGGCACTGACTGTTATCGGTGCTCCGTGCATGTCTGAGCCGGAGACCAAGATGGTCTCGTTGCCGATCATGCGGTTGAACCGGACGAAGATGTCTGCTGGCAACAGCGATCCGGCGACGTGACCAACGTGTATCGGCCCGTTCGCATAGGGCCAAGCGCAGCACACCAGTATCCGTGCCATTTTGACCAGCCGCCCATCATGGAATGTGGCACACTTAAAGATAGCGTGCTCCGTTCTCATGGGGTACTCGGCCAGATGATGGAAATGAATATCAACGATGAGCGACATTATTCGTGCATGGCCCAGCTGGACATCGGCCGGCTAAGGGAGGACATCGAGCCGTTCCAGAGCGCGCTCATGGAGGAGTTCTACCAGAACTACGCGGGCCTCAAGGACGACATGAGCACCGCTGCGATTTATGACAAGTTCGCGCATCTGTTCTCGGATGGTGCCCTTGAGGTCATTCGAGGGGCGATGGAGGGGCCTGGAGGCGCGGATGATTCCCGATGGCTTCGCTATCTCAGGACATTCTCCACGATGGGATACATGGACAGCGCCGTCAAGGCACTCACCGACAAGGCCAGCACCTTCGAGGCAAAGTCGGTCGTGGACGTCTGGGGAGAGAAGATACCGTACCGGTTCGTCCCGGTCAAGCTGAGGAACGAGCCTGACCCCGAGAGAAGGCGCGAACTGTTCGAAGCGAAACTCGCCCTCACCGACGAGCTGAACCTGGTACTACATGATCGCATGGCCTCCTCTCACGACCTGTCAGTCGTCCTCGGTTTCAAGAGCTATCGCGACCTTTGTCAAACGCTCAAAGGGGTGGACTACAAGGCCCTCGAGGAGCAGATGGAGGAGATGCTCAGGAGGACCGAGAGCCTGTACATCGATGTGATGGGAGAACTGATGGAAAGGCGCACCGGCACTAAGGTCTCCGAGGCCTGGAGCTACGACATACCATATGCGTTCAGAGGAGAGGAGTACGACCGGTTCTTCGACAAGGACAAGCTGGTAGCCGCATTCAATTCCACGCTGAAGGGCCTGGGACTCGACCCGGACGGGACCCAGAACATACATCTGGACATAGAGGACAGGCCGAAGAAGACCCCGAGGGCGTTCTGCGCGCCTGTGAATGTGCCCGACGACATCCGGCTCGTGATACTGCCCACAGGCGGATACAAGGACTATGACGCCTTCTTCCACGAGGGAGGGCACGCTTGGCACTTCGGATGCACAAAGAGGACCCATCCTGCTGAGTTCAGGTACCTGGGAGACAACTCGGTCACTGAGGCCTTTGCGTTCGTCTTCAACCACCTGCCATCGGACAAGCTCTGGCTGAAGAAGACCCTTGGGATGGACGACACCGATGAGTATGTGCGGTTCACGCTCGTCAACAAGCTGATGTTCCTCAGAAGGTACGCGGCGAAGCTGATCTACGAGCTGAAGCTGCACGGCGCGAAGGTGTCCCCCGAGTTCCAGGAAGTGTACAGGAACTGTCTTCAGAAGTCGCTCAAGTTCAAGCACACGGGGAAGCACTATCTGGAGGACGTGGACGACGGGTTCTACTGTGCCGAGTACTTGAGGGCCTGGATTCTGGACGGCCAGATCAGGGCGGCCTTGACCGAACAGTTCGGCGAGGACTGGTTCCAGAACGAGAAGGCAGGCGCGTTCCTGAAGGAGCTGTGGTCGTATGGACAGAAATACACGGCCGACGAGCTCGTGAAGACCATCGGGTACGTAGATCTGGACATCGAGCCGCTGCTCCAGGAGATCGAGCGTGGTCTGAGGCAGTCCGGCTGATAGTTTTTTAAACGGTCCCTTCCTTCTCCCGCACGATGAGGATAGCAGTCCTCCTGAAGGACCGGTGCCAGCCGAAGAAGTGCAGCCTCGAGTGCATCCACTATTGTCCGCCAGTGAGAACGGGAGTCGACGCGATAGCGATGGGCAGTAAGGGCAAGCCCGTGATAGCTGAGGACCTGTGCGTGGGCTGCGGAATATGCGTTCACAAATGTCCTTTCGAGGCGATCAAGATAATAGGGCTTCCCCAGGAGTTGGCGGGGGAACTCGTCCATCAATATGGCAAGAACTCCTTCCGCCTCTACAGGCTGCCAGTTCCCAGGAAGGGGCAGGTCATAGGACTGCTGGGTCCGAACGGCATAGGGAAGACGACCGCGATGTCCATCCTCTCTGGCCAGATAGTCCCGAACCTGGGCGATTTCGATAACAAGGGCGATTGGGCCAAGGTGCTCGACAAATACTCCGGGACTGAGATCCACGACTACTTCGAAGCGCTCTCGGAGGGAAGGCTCAAGACCGCCATGAAGCCGCAGTATGTGGACAAGCTCCCGGCAGTCCACAAGGGGCTCGTGAGCGAGCTACTGGGGAAGGTGGACGACCTCGGCAGGATGGCTGACGTTGCCGATAGGCTGGGCGTATCCGGCGTGCTTTCCAGAGACGTGAGCAAATTGTCAGGCGGAGAGCTGCAGCGGGTCGCGCTGGCCGCCACCCTGCTGAAGGACGCCGACGTCTATTTCTTCGACGAGCCGTCCTCGTACCTCGACATTTACCAAAGGCTCGAGGTGGCAAAGGTCATCCAAGAAGTCAGCGAGCACAAGCAGGTCGTCGTGATAGAGCACGACCTGGCCGTGATGGACTTCCTGGCTGACCTAGTGCACATAATGTACGGCGAGGAGGGAGCGTACGGGGTGATGGCACAACCGAGGGCTGTCAGGACCGCGATCAATGTGTATCTCGACGGCTACCTGCGCGAAGAGAACATCAGGTTCAGGGACACGCACATCGTCTTCGAGAAGCGGCCCCCGAGGAAGGATTGGCAATCGGAGGTGTTGATCAACTTCCCGACCCTGACAAAGAGGTTCAAGACATTCACGCTGAAGGTCGGCGAGGGTGCGATCAAGAAGGGCGAGGTCGTGGGAGCCGTTGGCCCGAACGCGACCGGCAAGACCACTTTCGTGAAGATGCTCGCTGGAGAGATAGAGCCTACCACTGGCAAGGTCATGGGCGAGGTGACCGTGAGCTACAAGCCACAGTACATCAAGCCCGAGTTCGAGGGATCCGTGAGAGAGATGCTCGGATCCAGCATCGGTAGGGATTTCGAATCGGGCTTCTTCCAATCCGAGATCGCGCACCCGCTCAGCCTGAAGTATCTCATGGAGAAGGATGTGCAGACGCTCTCCGGCGGAGAGCTGCAGAGAGTCTCGATCGCCGAATGCATAGGAAAGACAGCGGATATATACCTGATAGACGAACCATCCGCGTACCTCGACTCGAACCAGAGGATGATCGCATCCAAGACCATCAGAAGGGCGATCGAGAAGATCGGCAAATCGGCGCTCGTGGTAGACCACGATGTCTACATGATCGACCTCATCTCGGACTCGCTCATGGTGTTCACAGGCAATCCCTCGGCCAAGGGTCTGGCTGAGGGGCCGATGGGTATGCGCGAGGGAATGAACCGGTTCCTGAAGGACGTTCAGATAACCTTCAGAAGGGACCAGGACTCCAGCAGGCCGAGGATTAACAAGAAGGATTCGAGGCTTGACCGGGAACAGAAGTCGAAAGGCGAATACTACTACGGCTGAACGGGTTCTTTCTTGGAGCTGTTCTTCCTCAGCCGATAGACATACCAGACTACAATCAGAACTACGGCGAGGACGACGACGATGTCTAGGCCCCGGAACACGCCCTTGATGGACTCCCACTCGGGCCCCAGCCAGTATCCTACGTAGGCTAACATCAATGTCCATGGGACGGACCCGACGAAGCTGTAGAATACGAACTTCCTGAAATCCATCTTAGCAATGCCTGCAGGCAGAGAGATAACGGTCCTGATCACAGGAAGGAGCCTGGCAATGAAGGTCGCCTTGTCCCCCCATTTCTGGAACCACAGCTCGGCTGTCACCAGATGCTTCTCCTTGAGCAGGATGTACTTGCCGTACTTGACTATCAACGGCCTGCCCGCATAGAACCCCGCGACGTAGGCCCCTATCGACCCTAGGGTGCATCCGACAGAGCCCGCGAGAACGACTCCGAGCATGCTCATTTCTCCGTCCCTGACGACAAGGTACCCGGAGAAAGGCATGACGATCTCACTGGGGACAGGCATGCACGCGCTCTCGAGAGCCATCAGGAACATGATGCCCAGGTACTGGTAGGTGGAGATCCAATCGAGGATGAGGTTGGTTCCCCACTCGATGATATTCATCGGGCATCAGTAATAATGGGCACGGTAAAAAGCCTTGGGTGAGCGTCCAGAAGCCTATTTGTAGTATGATTCTGCTCCTCGCGGTGATGAGGCCAGCGGGCATCCTGGAGAGCTACACAGTCATGATGAGCCTGGGCCTGTTGCTCGGCCTAATCACGGGCGGGTTCCCGTCGAACACCAAGGAGATCTCGATGGCCTCCCTCGCCATCCTGATGACGCTGTCCCTGTCCACGGTCAAGCTCGGGGACGCCAGGGGCAGACAGCACTTGGAACACGCATCGAAGTCGCTCTTCCTCAACTATGTGATGCTCACGGGAGTGATACTCGCAATCGGCCTGTTCTTCTCCAGAGACTACTGGTGGGGCTGGGTATTGATGGCAGCAGCACCATCGGCCATATCAGTCGTCCCGTTCACCAGCGTCCTCGGGGGACAGACGACGAAGGCCCTGTTCTCGACTGCGGCCAACTACGTCGCCGCCCTGGTACTGATGCCTGCATTGACGCTCCTGATGATTGGCTCTTCAGTCTCCACGACCAGCCTAATCTACTCACTGCTCCTCATGATCGTGCTGCCGATGGTTGCCTCCAGGTTCGTAATGAAGCTCCGGATCGGGAAGCCCGCAAACACTTCAATGATCAACATCTCCTTCGCGGTTCTGATATTCGCAGTCACGGGCGCGAACAGAGAGGCTTTCATAGGGGATCCGTGGATAGTGCTCGCCATCTCCGTTGGATGTATCCTGAGGACATTCGGGACCGGAATGGGGACCGAGCTCCTGCTCAGGAAGATGAGGGTGCCAAAAGAGGAGAGGGTCGGCTACGTCCTCTTCGCGAGCTACAAGAACCTTGGACTCACCGCCACCTTGGCAATAGCACTCTTCGAGCCAATCGTTGCGGTCCCGGCAACGATCTGCATCGTTTTCGAGGTACTGTGGGTGATATTCCTCATTCGGTACTACCCAGGAGTCCGGAGATAGACTTCCTACAACTAGAAAGGACGGATCTCGCCCGTATTTGGAGGTAGGCCAGATATTCGCTGAAATCGGATTCCGGCCTCAAGTCCCTCCAAGCTCTGAATTGAACGAACAGGATGCCAGCACAAGCACTGACGAACACGAGGGTCTCCATGGGCGTGGAGTACTTCACGACCTCTATCTGCAAGTAGTCCATGCCGAGATGGACGCTCCAGAACAGCAACGGGACCATGAACCTCCAGCCGATAGCCAGTGGGGCAACCAAGAAGAATCCTACTGGATAGTGGAACAGTGATTTCCAAGTATGGCCCGAACCGTCGTCCCATGTCGGGCTCAGAATGGCCGCGTAACCATTGTCCGAGATGTACCTCTGAGCAGCGAAAATGTGGTCGCCGTCAATAAGCACCCCGAACATGAGAGCTACGAACCATTCGTCCCTGTTCAGGTTCAGGACGAGACCTATCAGAAGGAAGACCGCGAAATGCGTGGTCGTTAGCGTCGAATCACCTTTGGGCGGGAGACTGGTCCCTGTTACAGTGTCAATACGTCCTTGCTTCTATCTCTCTGTTTCTGCTTTGATATCAGGCACCGGTTCCGCTTCGAATCGTTATTAACCGTCCAGATACTAGACTTGTCTGTTAATAACTATGGCGAAGATTTTATTAACGATGCACCGGCTGAATGGGCGGGTTCAGATGGCGCACATTCACCTGGAGGACGGTGCGTTCACACTGTTCTGGGTAGCAGTCTGGTCGCTGTTGGCAGCTGGAATCATCTCGGCCGCGCTGCTCAGGAACGGTGGCAACAAGATACCGACCCGCAAGCTCGCGATAGCTGCGATGTGCGTCGCGGTCGGGTTCGCGATCTTCCAGGTCGAGATCCCTGTCTTTGGCGGAGTACACATCAACCTCACACCCCTCATGGGCATCCTCCTGGGACCGTCCCTGGGGACGCTGTCAGTGTTGGTGATCAACATCTTCAGCGCTGCGATCGGCCATGGCGGCTGGGGAATGATAGGCGCCAACACGATCGTAAACGTGGTCGAGGTCGTCCTTGGATATTACATGTACAAGCTGCTCAGGTCAGGATTGAGACTGGGGCGATTCCCGTCGGGCTTCGGAGCAGCGGCGATTGCGCTGACTGTCAGCGCATTCGTCGTCGTGGGGATCGTGGGCGTCTCCGAGCTGCAGGATTCCGCGCAGACGAGAGACCAGACTTTCAACAACATGCTCGTGCTCGCAGCGGCGAACATCGTGACCGGCCTTGTGGAAGGGGTGGTGACTGGATACATGGTGACATTCATAGGCAGGGTCAGGCCTGACCTCCTGGAGGAGTCGGAGGGCGGCGGGAGGCAGGAGAAGACCACGCAGCTTCCCGGGGAGGCGACACATGTCTAGGAGGTCGTATACTCGGCACATACCGGACTTCAGACTCGTCACGTTCCTAGCGGAGAACGGCCGCAGCCCCGCCCATATGATGAGCCCCTGGACGAAGGGGGTCCTGCTGATTCTGACTATACTGCTGGTCATCGTCTTGATGGATATCTACCTCCTACTGGTCATGTTCAGCGTGGTCCTCGCATTCTACATCGTGGCGAGATTGCCGATAGGCCTCCTCATAGGCTGGTACTCGCTCCCAGTCCTGTTCGTAGTCACCCTATCCGTCATGTTCATGTTCACCGAACCAGGGACCATCATAGCAGGGACACGATTCCTAGGGTTCCACATCGCGCTGACGGACAACGGCGTGCTGCTGCTTCTGAAGCTTCTGGTGAGGGCATTGATCGTTGTCACGTTCTCGCTCGCGGTCTTCATGACCACCAGGTACTCCTACATAGCCCATATAGCCTCGAGGACGCTCCCGAGAACTCTGGCCAACATCTTCCTACTATCCTATAGGTTCACTTTCGAGACATCTGATGAGATGTCAGATGTCCTGGACGCGCTGCACGCGAGGAACGGGAACCTGGTGAAGGGGGTCTCGAAGCAGACGAGGATGTTCGCTGGGATATTCGGACTCGCGTTCGTGCATGCGTTCGAGAGGGCCGAGAGGATAGCCAAGGCAATGGAGGCGAGAGGATTCTCAGGCGAGTTCCCGAGATACGAGAAGCTTCCCCGGCCCGGCCCCGGTGGATACTTCCTGATAGCCCTTGCGGTCCTCGCATTGGGAGCCGTCTCGTACTCGAGATACGTCAGCAATCTGTTCGGATGGTGATATGATTGGCATCAGAAGCCGTTTGTGTGAAGTGCCCTCCCGGAGAGGGGAATGAGATCGTACATGTCGACTGCGTGACGCACAGGTATCCCGACGGGACCAAAGGGATACACAACATGTGTTTCAGAGTCTACCCGAAGGAGATCGTGGCCCTGGCCGGCCCCAACGGTGCCGGCAAGTCGACCCTCATCGAGCACATACACGGCCTGATGATGCCCGACGTCGGCCGCGTGAGAGTGTTCGGGGTCGACATCGACAAGAAGAATGTGGGAGAGATCAGGAAGAAGGTCGGGCTGGTGTTCCAGGACGCGGACTCGCAGCTATTCTCTCCAACTGTCCTCGAGGACGTCATGTTCGGGCCCCTCAACCTGGGCATGTCGCCAGAGGACGCGAAGAAGCGTGCGGAGTGGGCGCTCGGAGTGGTCGGGATCAAAGAGCTGAACAAGATCCCGCACTACCTGAGCGGTGGACAGCAGCGGCTAGTCGCAATCGCTGGAGTCCTCGCTATGGAGCCCAGGATACTTGTCGTGGACGAGCCCACGGGAGACCTGGACCCGTCGAACGCGATGAGGATAGAGGCTCTCCTCAGGTCGCTGAGGGACGAGCACGGAATCAGCGTTGTCGTCGCGCTACATGACATGGACATGGCGGCCAGGCTCGCTGACAGGATATGCATCGTGAAGAACGGTTCCATCATCGCAGAGGGCCGTCCCAGGGACGTCTTGTACAACGAAGAGCTGCTGCTCTCCGCGGGATTGCAGATGCCCACGGTCGCCAGGG
>CAZTFD010000038.1:0-1808 GCA_964612225.1 uncultured Thermoplasmata archaeon
CCTGGAGTACATCTTCCGGGAGGGCTGGTACGACCCCGCTAAGCGGCTGCCGCTGCTGGCGATAGGATACTAACCGTGGGTTGGCCTGAATTCACGACTTCGATCGCAACGCTGAACCCGTTGCTGTACACAATGGCGTCTGAGATGATGACAATATGGCCATGCTACAGCTTCTTGTTCACTCGTGACGTCAATGCCAAGATGATAGGAGACCTTGTGACTTCTTACTCTGTCTCGCCCGACGGCAAGACATGGAACTTCAAGATGGTCGATTCGGCCAGGTTCTACGACAAGAATAACCCCGCCGTCGTCCACCCGTTGACCGGTGCGGATGTCATGTACACCTTCTGGCTTGTCCAGAACCAATCTGGCAACTACCTGCAGTCATACTTCCCCGTAGTCAACGGCCAACCAATGATCCAGAACATGTGGACGACCCCAGGCAACGCATACGACCTGTACGTACAGCTGTCGTCTGTGTACGCACCGTTCCTGAGCGCGCTCACGAGCATACCCATCCTGCCCCAGTACCTCTGGTCGACCCAGAACTGGAACTGGGATAACTTCGATGGTAGCCCGGTAATCGCTCCGATCATCGGTTCCGGTCCGTTCTACTACATGCTTAACGGGAAACCAGCCACTGGCGTCGTAGAGATGGGAAGGAGCCCGACATGGTTCGCGACTGAGGCTTACGGCTGGCAGCTTCGCATCAACAAGCTGACCATAAAAACTGAGCTCAGCTCCGACACGAACCTGATCGACTACCAGACCGGTGTCGTCGACATCATGGAGCTCGTGTCCCCTGAGCAGTACACCAGCGGATCGATCCCTGGAGTCAAGTTCGCGCAGAGCACTGGTTTCGTCTACGAGTATAACCTGAACCAGATGACTGACGAATTGAGGGCAAGCCTCGGCGGAGCATGGACACGCGGCGATAGCAACCAGCTACTTCTCGACCCAGTAGTCAAGAAGGCGATGGCTATGAGCGTCGACAAGCCCGGATTCATCTCCGGTGTCTTGAACGGCCTGGGCTCAGTAGCTGACTCGCTGGTTACAGACACTAACCCGTGGCACTACACCTACCCAACACCCTTTGTGTTCAACACTGCCCAGGCTAGGCAGGATTTGTGGGACGCCGGGTGGAGATATGACACTCTGGGCAACCCCATAACCTCTACGTCGATAGTCTATCCAGTGTGCAAGATCGGAGGCACCGACCCGCTGCAATTCCGCTTCTGGACGATGGACTCGTCTCCCGAATGGGACATTGGCGGAAGGCTCATTGCCACATGGGCAGCTGAGGCAGGCGTCGACCTTTGGTACGACTACAAGGCTCAGAACTCCGCGTTCATGAACGGAGTATGGGCTAACGGCGACTACGACACGTGGCTCTGGGACTGGATGTTCTCACCCACATCCGAGGTGTCGACCGATGTCTTGCAGGTGCTGACCACTGAGGCGATCGGCAGCTGGAGCGACGTTTACTGGAGCAACGCGACCTTCGATGCGCTCTACTACGCATCGCTTGTGGAAGTCGACCCAGTTGCGCGAAAGCTCCTGACCGACGAGATGCAGAAGATGGCTTACGAGAACATGGGCTGCCAGGCGGTCGCCTACAGGAAGGAGCTCTACGCTGCAAGCAACCTTGGTCCAGACCACTGGGAGTTGGCGTCGTACGGCAACTGGGAGACGCAATTCACCCTGATGCCTGACCAGCTCTACCCATGGTTGTACATGCAGATCGAACCGACGGACAACCACGCGCCCTATTGGCAGAGTTTCGACAACACGTACAGCACTACCACGAC